>SLIE01000134.1 GCA_007135795.1 Desulfobacterales bacterium | reverse complement strand
GGCTACGGCAGCCGGCGTCTCCAGCATCGGCATCATGTTCAAAAACATCTGCGCGTCTTCAGGCGTAAAAAGTTTTTTTAAAATACGTATCTCCACACCGGATTCGGTGGCAGGATACCCTGGGCCCATGTCATCGAGCCGCGCCCGCAATTGTTCAAATATATCGCTCATGTTTCATCTCCTGTTGAGGACAAATTATTTTTTTTAAACTAAACCAACATTTACGAAAACGTCAATTGTTTTGTTTATGAGGAAGACAACGTTTGCCAGTCCCATGTCAGCGATACGGACTTATCCACCATACCGGGCCATGGCCAGCCGGATGGCAGAGGGCATTCAAGGCAGATCCGTTTTCCGGTGATGGGATGCAGGACCGTCAGGCTTCTGGCAAACAGGGCAATCTGCTTTTCCGGCAAAGGGCGTGAAGCACCGTAACGAAGATCGCCCATGACCGGATGCCCGATATGTGCAAATTGGGCGCGTATCTGATGATGCCTGCCGGTTTCCAGGTCTATGGATACCATGGTGTTCGAACCACTGGTCTCCAAAACCCGAAACGAAAGACGCGCCTCCCGGCTTTCATTCGTCACCCCGGCGGTGATCCGGCTCGAAGCCCCTCTTATCCGCTCCATGTCATGAACAAGCACGCCTGATGTTTCAAGTACGCCTTCCAAAACCGCCAGATAATTCTTTTTTACCGACCTTGCGCGAAACTGCGCGCTGATGCGAGCCGCCGCCTTTGAAGTGCGGCAAAATAAAATAACACCTGCAACCGGGCGGTCCAGGCGGTGCACCATGGCCAAAAAAACCTGGCCGGGCTTGCCATAACGCTCTTTAATCCATATCTTGGCAAGATCGAGCAGGGATATGTCCCCTGTCTGATCTCCTTGCACTAGAAGTCCGGATGGCTTATAAAGGGCCAACAGGTGATTGTCCTCATACAGAACAGGCCACCCGGGCACGAAAAAATACGGATCTCGATCATCACGATCATCCCTATCATCCATTGATACACACCCGACATGTAACCGGCAAACGTGAAAGCCGGCCATAATTTAACGACAAAAAAAACCAGACTCATGAAAAAACAACACAATCGACAATCCCAAAAGCCGCAAACAGACAAAACCCGAACCGGGAAAAAGCCCCGGACCGGAAAGCCGCGCTCGTGGAATCCCGTTACCCGGAAAAACGAAACAAATAAACCCGGCGCCGCGACACCCGATACACGCAAAAAAGCGGAAAACCGCGCAACTGAAAGCCGCTCACAGGATACGGCCCGGCCGACGGTAAAACCCGCTGTCCCGGGACGACACGACCGGGAAGAGATGGCGGCAATCCTTGAACATGCCGGGATAAGGCTTTCCGAATACCAACTGGGTCAATTATGGTCCTACCACACTCTTCTGCGCGAGCACAACACCCGGCTGAACATGACCCGAATCCACAATTTCAAGAACATGATCGAAAAGCTTTATGTGGATTCGATCCTGCCGGGACAACTGATCCGTCTTCCATCGCCGCTCCTCGACATTGGCACCGGACCGGGGATGCCCGGAATCCCCCTGAAAATTGCCTTTCCAGAAATTCGGATCATACTGGCGGAAAGCCGTCAAAACCGGGTGACGTTTCTGGAAACGGCCGTGACTGAGATCGGCCTTGCAAACACCCCTGTCATGGGCAAATTGATCCACCACCGCTTTGACATACCCGTTTCCGGGATAATTACCCGGGCGGTCGAACACATTGGAAAAACGCTGGAACGAATTGAGGGATGCCTGGCTGAAAATGGTTTGGCCGTTTTCATGAAAGGGCCGGGGTGCACGGATGAAATTGCGTCAGCCGGCGACCGCTTTGCGGGCCAGTACAACCTTTTGCACAATATCGATTACAAGATCCCCCACACGCCGCATGAAAGGCGGCTCGTGGTCTTTGAACGAAAAAGCAAGCCCCTGTGGCAGGTAAAGGAAAAAATCATGGCGGACGACCGCTTCCGGGAGATTGAAAGCGAACAGAACCCGACTTTCAGGGACCTGAAAAAACTTCTGAATGCAAAAGGGATCAAAAAGCAGAACATGGCGGTCATGGCCGGGAAAAAGCTGGTTCATGAAACCATTTCCAGGTTTAAAGGGGAGTGCCTGGCCTGGATATCAACTGTTGGCCAGTCACCGCCGCCCGAGAAGGTTTCAGAAGATATCCGGTGGTATATGCTGACGCCCCAGCTATTTCGGGAATTGGACGTTTCTGGAACCAATAACCCGCTGCTCCTGATCAAAACGCCTGTGTTCGGCACGTGGCAGCCGGAAAACGGGTTTGCCGAAGGATGCAGTGTGATGATCCCGTTTCAGGACCCGGATAACGTGGGGGCCGTAATTCGCTCGGCAATCGCCTTTGGGGCAAAACGGATCATCCTGCTTTCCGAGGCTGCACACCCGTTTCACCCGAAAGCATTACGGGCATCGGGGGGTGCGGTATTTCACGGTGAATTTTACATGGGGCCGTCCATTAACGATATTCCGCCGGACCTGCCGGTTGTCTGTTTGTCCGGTGAGGGAATGAAGATTGCGGATTATGAATTCCCCGACGCCTTCGGCCTGCTCCCCGGCGTTGAAGGATCAGGATTGCCGCAAATACTTCGCAAAAACGCCGTTTCAATCCCGATTTCAGACCATGTGGAATCGCTTAACG
>SLIE01000405.1 GCA_007135795.1 Desulfobacterales bacterium | reverse complement strand
GTCACCCAGGGTATCGTTTTTCAAAAGTGAGTTGAAAGTAGCCGTGGTAATGAGCTTTTGAGACTGATCCATATGATATGAACCAATCTTTTGGGGATCAAAGGGGGAAAATCCCGTGGCGACAATGATTTTCTGAACATTAAAATTCTCGCCACTTTTCAGTGTGACATCAAATCCGTTTTCGGATTTATCGATTTTCAAAATAGCCGTATTGAGATGAACTGTAATGTTTTGACGATTCAACGCCTGTTCGGCAGCTTCAACACTCAGGCAGGCACCGCAATTCACGCATGAATCGGTAGCCATGCAAGCCCACGTGGCGGCATGCCCGCCAAGGCGATCCTGCTTTTCAACGATATGCACCGTTATATCAAAGTCGCTCATGAAGTTTGCGGCGGCAATTCCCGTAACCCCGCCACCGATGATCAATACGCCTGGAGATCTTTCATTCATCTTGTTTTCTCCACTCTTTCCAGTTGTCCTGCTTGTTCAGGGGCCATGTTTGTATCCGTCTTCAAAAACAAGTACTATAGATTTTCTGGACCTGCTGATCAAGATTATTTTGGGTAAATGATGAAAAACCCCTCCTTGGAAGCACGAAAAACATTTATTAAGCAATATATACGACATCTCACCGAAACGGATTGAAGGTGTTTGGTAAACCAACAAACTGTTGCAGGACGTTCATTAACCCCGTTTAAATAAAATCCCCAAATAACCGTTCGTTATTTGGGGATTTTATTTAAACCATAATAGTTTTTACAATTCCTATGTGGAAATACCCGCTTCGGTTCTTGTATGCCGGACCACACGGCATCAGCGCTTATGCGACTGCTGTCTTTCTCTCCTTAAAAGCCATGGTCACAGCCTGGTTCAGGCTTTTAAGAGCGGTATCGCTTTTCAATACATAAAGCATGGCAGGGGTATGCGGAAATTTCTCCCTGATACTTAAAAAAAGCGAAACACTGTCAAAATTTGTCGGCTGTCGGTTTACCAGCACCAGTTCCGGCCGGGTCAGTTCAATCATTTCATGCGCAAGCCTTGCATCGGACAGTGCACGAATCCGGTATCCATAATTTTCCAATTCTCTCATGGTTCTCATGCGGCTATCGCAACTGTCATCTACAATCAATATTCCAGCCATAATATTCTCCTGATAAGCGAGTATAGAAAGTGTTTACCTTAATATTCCTCCTTTTAAGGTAAATATCCACACTCCACAGATCAGGCTATACAAGTTATACAGCGGGAAAACGGCTATACTATTGATATTGAGGAGCAAATTATTATGCAGGCAAGTAAAAAAAATTTAAAAATAAGCAATTTACCCTTCGACACTTTCCGAAATCCAGTTGATAAAATCGGGATTTCCGTCAGAAACAGGTAAGCTGATAATACATGGGACATCATAACTGTGCATCGATTTAACAGCTTCCACCAATTCCGGAATTTTGCCTGCGGTTGTCTTGGCAATAAAGGCGACCTCCGTCCCCTGTTCCAGCTTTCCTTCCCACATGAAAATCGAAGTCATATTCTCGAAGATATTAATGCAGGCGGCAAGTTTTGATTCAACCAGTCTTTCACCGATTTTTACCGCCTCTTCCCTGTTACTTGCGGTCATGTATACCCAATTTGCATTATGTGCCATCTTGACCTCCTCTCCATTAACATGTTGCTTTTCCGATCCGTCAAAAACTGTATATTTATCCTTTTTTTGGCGAACCATTGAAAAAATCCCTTATAACGGCAAGTACCTGATGCGGTTTTTCCATGGGAATCAGGTGCCCGGCCCCCTCGACAAGCATATATGCGCCATGCGGCAAAATTTCCGCGGCCTTTTCCAAATCGATAAATTGCCTGTTTTCGGATGTCTCACCTTCCAATACCAATACGGGACAATCGATTTCTCCCATCAACGGCCATGGGTTGATTGCCATTGATCCCATGAACAAAGCCGCTTCCTGTCTCGGATGACACGCAAGTTCATACCCGCCCCCATCGCGTGGAACGATTGCATAATCAATATACAACTCGAGCATATCTTTATTCCAGGAACTGAAAAATGATTTAGCCGCCACATATGCCCGTACAGCTTCCTGATCTTCCCAAAAATTTCTTCGCTTTATTGATTTGCTGGCAAGGGGATGATCTTCGACCCCTATGCGGATACCGTAAAACGCCTCCGGAAGCAAAATGGGTTCGATTAAAATCATACCGGAATATGGAACTTTCAAACTGCCGGCCGCAATTGTCGGGATTGCCCCTCCCATTGAATGACCGACCACGAAAGGGTGTTCAATCTCCAATCTCCTGCAAAGTTCGACCATATCCTCGGCAAGGAGGCGCCAGCTCAACCCGCCCGCTTCCGGGTCCGCCTGCCGGTGAGCACAAAGATAAGGCGCGATCACGTGGTAATCCCTTGCAAGTTCCCTGGCGATTGGATGCCACAACCATGGCAGAAAACCGGTGGCATGCAGCAACAGCAACGGGGGTCCTGAACCTCCCCAATCAAGATACGCAATGGCGGTATCACCAATACTTACTGAACGACATTCAGGCAATTGATCTTTCACATTGATAAATCCTTTGATGGTGCCAGCCCTTGATCGCAAATGCCGATGGACTATGTAACATCCTATAACAACACAATATACCACAGAGAACACAGAGAACCACAGAGAACACAGAGAACCACAGAGGTT
>SLIE01000510.1 GCA_007135795.1 Desulfobacterales bacterium | reverse complement strand
TCATCACATTACGGATTGCCCGGTGTTCGACCCAGGCGGTGTTGATCATCTCAAGTTTTTTATTTGCGATCCCCGGGACTTCGACAAGCTTTTCAATGTCGTCTTCAAAGATCTCGAGGGTGTTTTCACCGAAGTGGTTGACGATTTTCTTTGCTGTTTTTGGACCGACACCTTTGATCATTCCCGAACCAAGATATTTCTCCAAGGCGGCGGTTGTTGCGGGTTTCTTCTCAATTGCCTCGTTTGCCTTGAACTGGCGGCCGTATTGTTTGTGGTAGGTCCATACCCCCTTGAACGCCATGGTGGCGCCGGCAAACACTTTAGTCTGGTGGACAATCACGGTTTCGATCTGGTGGGGATTGTTGAACGGACGCACGCGCAGGATCGCCCATCCGTTCTCCGAGTTATGGAATGTGACCCGGTCCACAATACCGGTAATGGTTTCTTCAATGACGCCGGTTTTTGTATTTAAAGTAATCTGAAAATTCATGCCGCAACTGGCCTTCTCAACAATTGTCCCACATGTGCTCCCAGGAGCGTCGGGCCGCAGGGGACAAATCATCCGTCCTTTATGATCATGATATAATTTGCCCTCCAGGTCAATTTTTGTGCTACGTTATTTGACATTAAGCATATCAAACCCTGGAAAAGAAAACGCGATTTAAAATGTCGTTTGTAATAATCCCGTATGACCAGTTGAGTCCGGATGCCCTTTATGGGGTTGTCGAAGAATTCGTAACACGGAATGGTACGGACTATGGTGAGCGAGAAGCTTCTTTGGAGGTAAAGATTTCGCAGGTTATCAATCAGTTGGAATCCGGAGAGGTTGTAATTGTCTTTGATCAAGACTCAGAAAGCTGTAATATCATAAGAAGTGATGATCCTGCCTTGCTGGGATGAAATAAGCCGGGTTATATATTTTCCGGCAGATAATCGGGCGAGAGAATATTTCGGTGATGTGCATGACGGGAGTGGAATCTTGCCTGCACACTAAATAGCCGCTATGGTGTACTGAATCCCAGGCCAAAGTTCTATCTGTCTTCAGCAATGGCTTTAGCCTGTGGAGTCTTACAGTCCGTGACGGTGTAAATGCCCGATGCGCGGCGTATACAGCTCAAATATTTGCCATTCAATCCTTAATCACTTTCTTTCTCTTTATCAGGTGTGAATCTGTGCTGGCAGGTTTTACAAAGCCTATCCACGGAATCCGATTCTTCCTGACAATCACTGGATTCAGCCTCTTCTCGCCTGCGCCGTGTCGGTATCTTTCCGTTTGGCAGTGCAGGTATCGTCTTACTGCTGCCGCAAGCCGGACATTCATAGCTTTTCTGTGACATTTTAGCCTCCATGCTTATCCCCAAGGTTATGGCTGAGGCAACCTGGAAGGACCCATTATTAATCCCCGTTTATCCGTTCCCGAAGCTTCCCGGACGGTTTGAAAGTGACCACCCGACGCGCATCAAGTTGCAGGTCCTCGCCGGTAGAAGGGTTTCTGCCCCTTCTTGGTGATTTTTCTTTTATACAAAATTTACCGAATCCTGAAACAAGTACGTCTTCCCCACTTTCAAGGTTTGATTTTATTATCTCAAGCAAAGTCTCGACGATTTCAGTTGAAGCTTTTTGTGTATAGCCTATCTCCTGGACCTGTCGTTGTATATCGTTTTTTGTAAGCGCCATTTACTTTTTCCTGTATTGCGATATATTTATTGCGAAGAACTGGCTATCTCTGGTTACTTAAACAACCCCTTCAGCCCGTTGAAATTCAGATTTATGTCCCAGGTCACCTTCAAATTGACATTCACGGTTGTTTCAGGGACAGGCGCAGCAGCAGAGCTAACTTCCGTAACAGGTGCTTGGGATTCTTCGGTCTTGGGAGTATGGAGATTTTCAAAGTTTTCCAAGATATAATCATCTACCTTCGGTGTTGCCTTGTAATATACAAACCCGGACCCCTTTTTTATCCGGTTAAACAAACCCATTCCGCCTTCTACCGAACCAAACTTTTTCCATATACCTGTCATGGCGGCGCTGTGAGAGGACGCAGCAAATTTTACCCCAGCCTTTTCGAGGGCTTCCCGAATTGATAAAGCCGATTCGGGATCTGTGGTGGTATGTTCTTTTAATGCCCACAACACTTGTTCCCTATTTGATAACTTGCCGACTGCTTTCATACCATATTCCCTTATTATTTGATCTTTGGATAGACGGCGCACTTTCCCTGATCGCTCTTTTCTAGAAAGTGCAGGACGATACAGTGGTTTTTTATACATGGGGTGGTTCCTAGCAAACTATAAGGTTTGCCCGTAGAGAGATTATACCTTGATTGCAATAATACGATATTTTATGTAGTATCAAGAAATTATTGGCATTTCAATTGAATTCGCGATATAAAATTGTATGCTTTTTTTATTGAGGTTGCTCGGGATTGAATATACCCGGAAGTATAAATTATTACGATTTATCCGCCGCTTACGCGGCTTCGTGCCACCAGTCACTTCACCGGTCTCGCTGAAACCCACCGCTGATCTCACCATTAGCCTATGGATAAGAGATTGAACGACTGAAAAAATTGTCGAGTCCTACTGCCGCTACGTGAAGCATAAGATCAGGGAAGTCGAGGAGGAACTCGAAAAGTACGGCTTTAAAGATGACAACTACAACCGTGTGATTGTTACCTGGGATGCAACAGAAAAAGCAAGAGACCTCGCGG
>SLIE01000225.1 GCA_007135795.1 Desulfobacterales bacterium | reverse complement strand
GACCAGGAAGACATATATGGCCAGTGCAGAGAAACATGGTCTGGTCCCCTGATGCTGGCTGCCGACTTATTAAAAATAAACGTAACCAAAAGTTTGTGATTATGAAATACTATCCCATATGCCTGAACATACAAAACAGAGACTGCCTGGTCGTCGGTGGTGGCGCCGTGGCGTTCCGAAAGGTCAGCACCCTGCTCGAATGCGGTGCAACCGTAACCGTTGTGAGCCCGGAATTCACGGAAGAATTGACAACCATTGAAAATGCTTCACTTTCATTGATTCGTCGTCCTTATGAATCTTCCGACGTGGCGGGGAGATTTCTGGTTATCGGCGCAACCGATAATGAGGCCCAAAACCGTAAGATCAGCCAGGATGCGGAAGAAAATAATCTTTTATGCAACATTGCCGATTTTCCGGAAGCCTGTAATTTCATCCTGCCATCTATTGTCAAGCGGGGGGATCTCATGCTGGCCATTACCACCAGTGGCAATAGCCCTGCCTTTGCAAAACATTTGAGGAAAAAGCTTGAAAAAGAGTTCGGAGAAGAATATACCGAGTTTCTCAAGCTCATGGGGGCTGTCAGAAAAAGACTCCTCGACACCGGGCATGCACCTGAAGAACATAAACCCCTGTTTGAAGCTTTGATAAACCAGGGGCTGCTTGAACTTGTAAAAGAAAACAAGACAGAAGAAATCAACCGGCTGCTTTATAAAACCGTTGGCGATATCCTGGGTGAAGACTGCAATTATGATAAATTAATGCGCCCCGTCGAAAACCGGTAAAAAACAAAAGTCGTTTCCGGAAAAGCGGTTTGCAAGCGGCTAATTAAATATCGAGTTATAAATGAGTTACTGGCTTATACCGGCAATCGGGTTATACCTTGCAAGTTCAGCCTGCTACGGCGCTTATTTGTTTATTCAAAAAGACAGCTTCCAGCGGGCGGGGTTTGCCCTTGTACTATTCGGGTTTGCCGTTCACACGACCATCATCGCTTCAAAAACGTTGTATTCCGGAGTTATACCTGTACAAAACCTTCATGAAACCCTTTTGTTGGCAGCCTGGGTTTTTGCCGCTGTCTTTCTGGCACTCAAACAGCATACCGGCCTCAAAATCATGGGGGTATTTGCAGTCCCCCTGATCACCCTGCTTTCAGCAGCGGCGTTTACGGTGCCGGATCAGGTTTTCCCTATTGAAACAGCGCTTACCAGCATCTGGCTGGTTGTTCATGTCCTGATGATATTCATCGGCATGGCGTCTATGTCCCTGGCCGCCGGTACCGGCATTTTATACCTGATTCAAAAACGCAATATCAAAAGCAAGAAGCACCGCTTCTTTTTTAAAAGACTCCCCTCTCTGGAGTTGCTGGACAACACGGGGTACACATTTGTCGTTCTCGGTTTTTCAGCGCTTACCATAGGGCTGATCACGGGCTTTGTTTATGCCCAATCCGTATGGGGACGGTTCTGGAGCTGGGATCCCAAGGAAATCTGGTCAGCAATAACCTGGCTGATTTACGCCGCATTGCTTCATGAGCGACTGGTTTCGAGATGGCGCGGAAACAGGGCCGCCATCCTGGCAATAATCGGATTTGCCGCCATGCTTTTTACGTTTCTGGGAGTCAATTTTCTTTTGGAGGGCCATCATGATGAATTTACGAGATGGTAATAAAATTGAGACTGGCAGCGTAATCCCCATGACACCAAACCAAGATGAGCTTCCTGAAATCTTCGTCGTCGGCATCAGCCATGTCTCCGCACCTGTGGAACTACGGGAATGCCTCGCTTTTTCGGCCGAGGAAAGCCGGACCGCACTGGCAGAGATGAAAAAAGCCCCTGCGATCAATGAAATTGTCATTATTTCAACCTGTAATCGGGTTGAGTTTCTGATAACCGCTTATTCTCCGGAGAAGGCCGTAAAAACAGCGATAAACTGCCTTTCAGAAACCAAATCAATTGCGTCAAGCATCTTTGAACCGGTGATATATGTTCATACGGGTGAAAAAGCCGTCCGCCACATTTTTCGCGTCAGTGCCAGTCTTGATTCCATGATCGTGGGTGAACCGCAAATTCTGGGACAGATAAAAGAGGCATACCGGTTGGCGGTTGAGACAAAGTCGACCGGTGTTATCTTGAATCGACTGTTGCACAAGGCTTTTTCCACTGCCAAACGGGTAAGAAACGAAACCGGTATCGGCGACAAGGCCGTATCCATAAGCTATGCAGCAGTGGAATTGGCGAAAAAGATTTTTGGGAGCCTGGATGAGAAAACCGTGCTTCTGGTAGGTGCAGGGGAGATGGCGGAATTAGCGGTGGACCATCTCCACAGAAACCGGGTATCCGGCAGTCTGTTTGTGGCAAACCGGACCTTTGAAGTGGGTGTAAACCTGGCACAACGCTTCTCCGGAACAGCCCTACATTTCGAAGAAATCGGCAAAGCCCTCACCCAGTCCGATATCATAATCAGTTCGACCGGTTCACCCGGGTACGTCATCGATCACGCCCTGGTTAAACCGATTATGCGGGAAAGGCGCAACAGACCCTTGTTCTTCATCGACATTGCCGTACCAAGAGACATCGATCCCCGGATCAATCGTCTTGAGAATGCATATGTATATGATATTGACGACCTGCAGGGGGTTATTGAAGAGAATATTTCAACCCGAAATAACGAATCCCTGAAAGCCGAACGGATCATTGACGAAGGGGTAATCCG
>SLIE01000085.1 GCA_007135795.1 Desulfobacterales bacterium | reverse complement strand
GTCCTTCTTGGCGTCGGGCGAAAATTTCTTTTTCTTTTCAACTACCTCTATATCGAGGTCGTCAAACCACATGAGCGTATCATCAATCTGCTCCGGAGACATCATCTCTTCGAGCAGCACTTCGCTGATCTGATCATAGGTCAGGTAACCCTGCTCCTTCCCCTTTGAGATGAGATTATTGAACTTTTCTTTCTCGGCGGTTTGATCTTCCCCTTGCTTGATGGGTCTTTTCGCCATGTAACAAGCCTCCTGGTATTAATTATTAGACAGAGTAAGCATCTTCCGGCATATTGTCATTGCCGGTTTGCCATCTGGTTTTGTTTTTCAATTAAAAGTTTAATGACAAGGGCCTGATCGCCGCATTTTTCTGCCGCCCGTATACGATCGAGCAAATCGTTATTGCGACGTCCCCGGGTTTTTAAAAATTGTGACAGCAACATCTTGCAACTCTTTTCTTCCCATTCGGATTCGTCTATGCAAAGGGAGGCAACAAGATCCCTCTGGCTTTCATCTTCCAGGCGGCTGATGAATTCCGAGACGCTGTCGACAATGTGGGGATATACGCCCAGTATCGTTTCACCGACTTTTTTCAGGCGGGGATCCTCGAAATGTTCCAGAACGCCCTGTTGTTTAATGACATCCAGGATATCAGGGTATTGAAACATCATGGCGATGACCCGCGCTTCAAAACGGTCGGGAGCCGCTGTTTTTTGCAATCGTCCATCTGCTGTTTTTCTTGTTCCGGCCGGCGCAGACGAGCCGGACGGTTTGTTTTTTATCGCTTGCCTTTCCTGGGAGACTTTTTCCAGGATAGTGGTTTCATCAACGCCGATTTTCTCAGCAAGGTATTGAATAAATATCGATCTTGCGGAACTATCCGTCACTTGCGAGAACGACGGCGCCATCTCGGATATGATTCGAACTTTACCTTCAAGTGAAAGACTGTTTCGATCGATGGCGGATTTAATCTGAAAATCGATCAGCCCAAGCGCTCTTTCGACAACTTCGAAAAATCTGTCAGCCCCGTGTTCGAACAGGAAAGAATCCGGATCATGACCCGCGGGCAAAAGAACGACGGCGGCCTCCATTCCTTCATCCATAAAGGTGCCGGTCGTTCTGTGAGCGGCCTTGACACCGGCTTCATCGGAATCGAATACCAGGAAAGCCTTTTTTGCATATCCTTTCAAACGACGAATGTGCTCCCGTGTAAGGGAGGTTCCCAGGGTAGCCACTGAATTGCCGATGCCGAACTGATGCATGCTCAGCAGGTCAAAATATCCCTCGACCACGAATACCGATTCCTCCCTGCGGCATTTTTCCCGTGCCGCATGAAGGCCGTATAAAGTACGGCTCTTGTTGTATACCGGTGTTTCAGGTGAGTTGAGGTACTTTGGCTTTGCATTGTCCATGACCCGCCCGCCAAAACCGATCACCTGATCCGTGGTGTCGCTAATGGGGAAGATAATCCGGTTGCGAAACCGGTCATAATACCCATTGCTTTTCCGGGGTACGACAAGACCGGCTTTTTCGGCCATGGCCATGGGTATTTTCGATCGGGTTAAAAATTTTGCCAGGCCATCCCATCCATCCGGGGCAAATCCGAGCCCGAACGTATCAATCAGTTCTCTTTGTGTTTTTCTTTGTTTTATGTATCGACGTGCGTTTTCTCCTTCCGGACTTTTAAACAGCTTTTCTTTATAAAATTCCATGGCCTTTCGGTTTATCGCAAGCAGTTGTTCTCTTTCCGACATCTGCTTTTTTTCCCGATCCGTCATTTTTCGGGACGGAAGCGCGACGCCGTACTGCCTGGAAAGCGTTTCCACGGCTTCCAGAAAGGTCATATTTTCATATAACATCAAAAAGTTGAATATCGTGCCGCCCGTACCGCAACCAAAGCAATGAAATATCTGCTTTGTTGGACTTACAGTAAAGGATGGCGTTTTTTCCGAGTGAAAGGGGCACAGGCCGGTATAATCTTTTCCCGCTTTTTTCAGCAACACTCTTGAGGATATGACATCTACGATATCTGCGGCGTTGCGAATTTCGGCGAGCTTGTCTTCGGAAACATTGAGGGACAACCAGCACACCTCCGGCATTGGTTACCAAAATTTCTTCTGGCTGGAAGATTTGATTGAAGATACCAATTACGTGACGCAAACAAATCCCTCAACGATTTTCCCTCCGATCTCCGGTGAGTGCACCAGCAGATTTGAAAAACGGAAAAATCTCATTGAAATTTTGCTTATATTTTTATAACTGTAGGATTCATTCCCGTGTCAAAACACATTAATCGGTGATGATACCAGATACGAATTGGTGTTGACGATGATCTCAATCATTATCCTATTATCATTCTAATAAATAGATCCTCGTGTTGGATTTTAGAAAAAGAAAATCAAATTAAAATAATGCATGCGCCCCTTTTTGTCAAACGGCTTTTACCGGTTTCGAAGCCAGTTCAAAGCAGCTTTTAAATCCAGGCTTCCGTCATAAAGGGCCCTGCCGGTGATCACACCGACCACGCCGTCGGATTCCAGTGGCGCCAGGTTTTCAATATCCGTCATGGAAGAAACCCCACCGGAAGCCACCACATCGATATTCACTGCCTTTGCAAGCTGACGGGTCGCTTCAATATTCGGACCGCTTCTCATGCCGTCTCTTTCAATATCCGTGAAATTGATCGCCACAACGCCAACGCCTTCAAACTGTTTT
>SLIE01000437.1 GCA_007135795.1 Desulfobacterales bacterium | reverse complement strand
CCTGGAGATTCCCTCGCCGGATGAAAAGACCGACGTGATTACAAATACGGCAACAGATGTGCAAAGTAGTAGAACGATTGATATAAGAAAGAACCCGCCACCGGGGTTGCCAAGCAGATTGATTCCAATGGATAGCCAGTTTCTCGTATTGGGATCAGTCCGGCAGGAAGAAGAAGTACAATTGTCCGCCATTATAAAAAAAATCCATGCCGCAAGGCCGGATGTCACCATCGGGCTGTTTCCACGCCACCTTACCCGTCTGGATTATTGGAAACACAGAATAATTGAACTCGGACTCCGGATACACCTGAGATCCGACCCGAAGGTGTCGGTACGTGCCGGTGATGTGATTTTATGGGACATCTTTGGCGAATTGTCCACGGCCTATGGCATGGCGGATGCGGTTTTTGTTGGCGGCAGCCTCGCTCCCCTTGGCGGCCAGAATTTTCTCGAGCCACTGGTTTACGGATGCGTTCCGGTGATCGGACCGTCTTATGAAAACTTTGCCTGGGTGGGTGAGGATATTTTCCATGAAAAACTGGTGATTAAAGCAGAAAATGATCAAGATGTTACCGATCATCTCCTCCGACAGCTCGAAAACCCGGCCAGGCGTGCGGAAACGGTCATTAAAGCCACCCGGTTCATATCCGCCCGCCAAGGCGGCACCCGCACGGCATGCGGGGTGATTGAAAATGCACTGTCCGGGCATTGACGAATTGAATCCGGCAAACGTGACAATCCTGTAAAAGTCGAAAAATATGCAAGGATGGCTAAGTTAAAAGCTTCACATGCAAGGCGTAGTGTTTTTTCATTTGCGATGGCATACATATAGTATTCCGAGCGGATGCGAAATTGCTACAACAAAATAGATGGGACTTTTTACGACGCCATCAAACGTGAACGGCTTACAATTCATACAGCAGGCTTCATAAAACTGCTGAAAAGGCGAAAAGATGTCAGATCACAAAGCTACCTCTCAACCATTCCATGGCATCATCCCGGCCCGCTTCGGATCCTCCCGTTTTCCGGGCAAACCGCTTGCTGACATCAACGGCAAACCTATGTTCTGGCATGTTTTCAGCCGGGCATCCCAATGCCGGGTGCTATCAAGTGTCACCATGGCCACCGATGACTCTCGAATCTTCGATGCCGCCGCCAAACACAATGTCCCCGTGGTGATGACCCGAAACGATCATCAAAGTGGTACGGACAGGGTAAAAGAAGCCGCTGACACCCTGCAACTTCCCGACAACGCCGTTATCGTCAATATCCAAGGGGACGAACCCCTGCTCGATCCCCGGATGCTGTATGAGTTAACCGCATTGTTTAAAAACCCGGAGATCGCGGTGACCACGCTTGCACACCGGCTTGACGGCATATCCGCTCAAAATCCGGACAGGGTAAAGGTGGTCTTTGCAAGTGATGGGCAGGCGCTTTATTTTTCCAGGGCCGCTATCCCCTTTGACCGGGACGACAATGAAAACGATCGGATTTATTACGGTCATGTCGGGCTCTATGCCTTCCGGAAATCAGCGCTTGACCGCTTTGTGGCACTTCCCCCCGGACGCCTGGAACGAATCGAAAAACTGGAGCAATTACGTCTTCTGGAAAACAACATGCCGATCTACGTCGCCATTACCGAATGCAAAAACACCAGCGTCGACCGCCCCGAGGACCTCGAAGCGGTACTCCACACATTAAAGGCCCGGTAATCAGAAATTCCCGAATCCCAGCCGTAATTTCCGTCTCAAAAATCGAATAAATGCGTATTCGTCCTGGTTGTTGAAAGCAATCTTGACATCGACCACGACAATCGGCATCTCACCGGGAATCCTCCCGGCAACCCGCACATAATCTTTCTGTGTAGTGACGATATAGGTCGCACCGGCAATTGCAGCCTTGAGCGCAATCTGCTCAAGCTCATCATCCGTATACGGATGATGATCCGAAAATGCCATGGAACCGACAACCCGCCTTGTTTGATTTCCAATGGCCTTTAAAAACTCCCGGTTTCCCGCGATTCCGGAAAAAACAAAAACAGATGATTTTTCGAGCAAGGAGAACGCAACCTTTGCTGGCTTCCAGGATCGAATTTCACGCGGGAAAGGAGTGGTCCCCCCATAGACACCAGCTATAAACGTTAAGTGCCGGGTACGGAAAACCGGTTTATGGATTCCCGGATTACCGGATACCGCAATCCGACGATTCCCTGAATTATCAGCCGAAGTATCTGCCGCACAACGTGTCAGAACGATCGCGTCAGATCGCTTGAGCATACCCGGGGGTTCCCGCAAGGCGCCCCGGGGAAGTAGATATCCGTTTCCAAACATTTTTCCTGCATCCATCAATACCAGATCGAGATCCCGATGCAGTCGCCGATGCTGGAACCCGTCATCAAGAATGAGAATATCCGGGTCAAATTCCTCTATCGCCTGCATTCCGCTCGCGTAACGATCACGCCCGACAATTACGGGAATCCCTTTAATGCCAGACGCCATCATAAAGGGTTCATCCCCCGCAACATCAGAATCACACAAGATATCAAAACCATCCGAAACCACGATCCCCTTTTTTTCGGCCGCACCGCCATACCCCCGACTGAGAACAGCCGGATGATGCCCCATTTGCTTGAGAAGGGTCGCAAGATAGATCGTCATCGGTGTCTTCCCCGTCCCCCCGGCAACAAGATTTCCGATCGAAACAACACGGCAAGGTAATTTTCTTACCTTCAATACACCGTAATCATATCCGATATTTCTTAGCTTCACCCCTGTGCCATATAAGAATGAACCCGCCAGCAAAACCCTGTCGAGATTGGAATGGTCACCCTCACGAGCACCGCTTACCAATGCTTCAATTCTTTTTCTCAATCCGTTCATAGATTCTTCTTCGGTGAATACGCATTCGATAAAGGGTTTCCGCCACAGTAAAGGGCTTTATTCAGCTTTGATGCACTCATAAAAGTCACAAAACCTGTAAAGATGGCTAAGTTAAAAGTTCCATATACAAGGCGTAGTGATTTTTCATTTGCGACGGCATACATATAGTATTCCGAGCGAATGTAAAATCTCTACAACGAAGTAGATGGGACTTTTTACGACGCCATCAGCTTTACTCAATCGACAGCAGCAGGAAGGCAACGCCTATGCCATATAAAATATTGGCAACCCATGCCGCTATAAAGGGGGGCACAATACCGCCATACCCCATTGACAGCGAAAAACTGTGTACCGCCCAGTATGCAAAAGCCATGACAATACCATAAGCGAAACTGGCAGCCATAAAATCCTTGGTTTTTCCGCGCAAGGCGATTGCGGACCCCATCAGGGCCATGATCAGGCAGACAAATGGAAATGCACTTTTGGCGTAGAAATCCACCCTGTACTCGGTCGCATCATACCCTTCCCGTTCCATGCGCTGGATATACCGATACAAGCCTAGAAAATCCAATTCTTCGGATTCCGCAACCACCCGTCGAAAATCCGATGGTTCCAGATCCATTTCGAGTTCTGCTTCCTCACGGTACTCGACCTGGATGCCATTATCCCTGTTTTCCAGATCCTGCATCATGGTTTCAAAAAAGGTCCACTTCCCGTCCTCGTATTGGGCCCTGTGGGCATCGACACGATGGGTCATCCGATGATCATCATCCAGAAAATACAGACTGACCCCAAAGAAAACATCTTCCCGGGGTCGAATGTACCGGGCATGTGCAAGTCCTTCGGAGTGACGAATCCAGACATCCTCCCGAAAAGTGGACAACCCGGCACGCTCCCCACCTCTTCGTTGCGCATCGATTTCATTTGCCCGGGTGATGCTGACCGGAACTGCCACTTCGGAGAAAATGAACAGGGCCGCTGAAAACAAAATACCTGTCACAACAATTGGCTTCAGCAGGTAAAACATGCTTATACCACCGCTTTTCAACGCAATAATCTCATTGTTTCTGCCCATGAGACCAAAAACGATCAACACCGCGAGCAAAACCCCGATGGGCGCTATCTGTGAAATGATCAGCGGTATTTTGTATATGAAATAAAGGATAATATCATAGCCAGAAACGGGGGAAGCAAGAAACCGGTCTACCCGGCTGAAAAAATCTATGGCAAGATAAATCAATACCACCATGACCAAAACAATGGTGAAGTATTTCAAGAACGTGGAAATAATATAACGATGTACGACCGTCATGCGCTCACCCCTGCCCGCCTGGCCCCGGACCCGGAGCTGCCAGTTCTGTATGCAATACGATATGCCATGTCATACCCTGGGATATCCAAGTCGATTTTTGATGACCGTTACAACCCGTTGAAAGAACCCTCGACCGTATTCCAGCACGGCAACAGGGCTGTCATTGGCTGTTTTAACCCACAAATAGATTCCCAGACCGCCCATAACCAGATTCGGCATCCACATCCCCGCCACCGGGGGGATCGCCCCGGTCTCTCCCAGGACCATCCCGGCGGAAAGGAGCAGGTAATAAAACAAGAAACATATCAGCCCGATTCCCAGGCCTGCGGATCGCTTTGATGTCAAGGTCTGAATTCCCAAAGGGACGGCAAGAACCGATAAGGCGAGGCAGGCAAACGGGATCGAAAACTTCATATGCAGTTCCATTAAAATGGAATAATACCGTCTGTCTTTTACTTCTGCTTCATTGACATATTCAATGAGCTCGGATAGCACCATCTCCCGCCGGTCCTTCCGGCGGTCTCGTGCTTCGGTCGCTTCCTCCTGCAAATCGAGCCGTATATCATAGGTGTTGAACCGGGTTGCATGCGCCGAGCGCGTTTCAATCTGCACGTTGTTGACAATGCCGTCGTATAACCGCAAGGTGAAGGTATACGGGTTTTCACCATCGAATAAATAGCCTCTGGGGGCGACAATGGTGCTGCTGACATCGTCCTGACGGCCGTCTTCGATAAATACGTCATGAAGTTGTCTTGTGGCGTGGTCAATATCCCTTACATAAAACACAACCCCGGGAAAGGCATCGTTAAACGTATTCGGTTTCAGCGCGATATTGAAATTCGACCTGGCCACGTCAAGCGCCAGGCGCTCGTAAGCGGTCTTCCCCATGGGCATGCCGTAAAGCCCCATGACACCGGTGATGAGCATGCAGATAAAAGCGAAAAACAAAACCGGGGGAAGCAGCCGATACATGCTGAACCCGCCTGCTTTTAGCGCTACGATCTCATTATCGCCCGACATTCGTAAAAACGTGAGCAGAACACTCATCATGGTCGCCATGGGTATAATATAAACAAGGAAATAAGGGAGCGAGAGGACCAGGAGCAGAAGGAAGACCACCAGGCTGACCTGATAATTGACGATCATATTCGTGATATCGAGAAGCTGGCCCATGAGAAAAATGAACATGAAAAATGCCATGCTCATGATAAAGGGCGGGATCAATTCAAAAAACATATATCGGTTGAGTGTTTTGTTACGCATTCCCTTCTCTATTTAATTCTGACGACTTCGTAAGAAGTCCAATGTCTGCGCCTGCGCGATAATCCCTCGGATTTTGCGGCTTATGCCTTGTAGACAACCACGTACACTTAAGCGCTCTGCATTCTTCGGGATTGCGCAAGCCTTGATCTTGAACTTTTTACAAAGCCGTCTGATTAAGACTTTTTACAATGCCATCAATGTTCATCTCGAACATGATATTTTTTACTATACGCCGGACACATTCGGGATTTCTTTAATCTCGGAGTTCTCGACACTCTCTGGGCCATCGCCAAACTGACGCTCGTAAAGCCGGTAATATTCCCCCTTTTGCAAGAGCAGGGAGTCATGATCCCCTTCCTCGATGATTCGCCCCCCGGAAAGAACAATCAGCCGGTCAGCATCCAGGATCGTGGTCAACCGATGGGCAATGACAAAGGAGGTTCGTCCTTCCATTAGGTTTAAAAGCGCCTTTTGAACCAGGTCTTCCGATTCCGTGTCGAGCGCGGAGGTTGCCTCATCCAGAATGAGGATAGACGCATCCTTCAATATGGCCCTTGCAATGCACATGCGCTGTTTCTGCCCACCTGAAAGACGGCTTCCCAACTCACCGATATGGGTGTCGTAACCGTTAGGCAGACTGCTGATGAATTTGTGGATATACGCAGCCTCCGCCGCACGCACAATTTCTTCGTGTGATGTGTCAGGCCTGCCATATGCGATGTTACTTCGAATACTGTCGTTAAACAAAATCGGTTCCTGGGTAACAATGGCAATCTGGTTTCTGAGCTCTTTTATGGAAACATCGCGGATATCGATCCCGTCTATCAGAATTGCCCCGCCGGTAGCGTCATAAAACCGCGGAAGAAGATTTACCAGCGATGTTTTCCCACCGCCGCTGCTGCCGACGATTCCCAGGCGCTCACCCGGCGCCACCGACAGGTTTATGGCATCGAGTACCGGTTCCGCGGGATTATAATAAAACGATACATTATCAAACGTTATCCGGTGCGGGGGCGGGGGCAATGACACGGGCCTGACCGGCTCCCGGATTTCCGTTTCTGTCTCCAGAATATCGAACACCCGGTCAACCGCAGAGAGCCCATGCTGAATGACACTGTTCAGCTTGGTCATTTTTTTAACTGGCGCATACAGGAGCATCACCGCCGTCATGAACGAAAAAAAATTTCCCGGGGTGGAATCACCTCTTATGACGGCCGACCCACCATACCATATAATCAGCGCAACACCGATTCCCCCCAGTATTTCCATAAGCGGCGCCGTCAAGGCCTTGGCCTTGAACGTCTTCACCTCAAACTTGAATACCTTTTGATTTTTATTATAAAACCGCTCTTTTTCGAAATTCTCCATCCCGAATGCCTTGACAATTTTGTTCCCCCAGAAGGTCTCGTGAAGAAAGGCATTCATATCGGCCATGCTTTCCTGGCTCCGGGTTGAAAATCTTCGCACACGGCGGCCAAACTCATAAACCGGATAAAACGCAAGCGGCAGAACAACAAGGGCAATAATGGCAAGCTTCCAGTCGCGGTAGAAGATCACGAACACAAGCCCGATAATGGTGAAAAAATCGCCAAGCGCACTGGTAACCGCCTTGGAGACCATCCCCTTGATAATATTGACATCATGGGTGATCCTGGACATCAATACACCGGTCTTTTGCCGGTAAAAAAAGGAGAGGGACAAATCAGATATCTTTGTGTAAAGCTCGTCGCGAAATTTCCGGATGATCCGTTCCCCGACAACATGCATCAGGTATTGTTCACCATACATGGCAAAACCGCGCAGGACATATATGACCAGAATCAGGAGCGGCAAAATCCTTAGCATCTGCTCGTTTCTTTCCATGAAAACGTCATCCAGGATCGGTTTTACAAGAAACGCCGTGGCGGACGTGGAAGCGGCAACCACAAGCATGCAGAGCATGGCAATGGCGAGCATGGCCCAGTTTTCCCGCACATACCCAAAAAGGCGGCGATGCCGGTGCTGTATTTCCGGAATATGTTTTCTAATCATGACAGTACTATTATAAACCTCATAAAACGATTTTGACGCTATGTTTGACGCATCATGGAATAGGCGATGCCGGCTGTTCTCCGGGATGCACCAGGGCCGCCCAATTGATCACGGACCATGCGCAGCTTTTTTCTTGTCTCACCAAGCCTTACCGGATCACCGATAATTTCTGAAACCGCGCAGGCAATGCGAGCCGGTGTCGCATCCCCCTGGATCAATTCCGGGACCACCCGCTCCCCCGCGATGATATTCGCCAGTCCAATATGTTCCACCCGGATCAGGGCACATCCGAACATGTAACTGACCGGTGACACCTGATAAACAATCACCATCGGCACACCGTGAATCGCGCTTTCAAGGGTCACCGTGCCGGAAACCGCAACCACCAGGGTACATTGAGTAAGAACCGTTTCAATATCGCCGGACGCCGTCCGAATGTCGAGTACATTCCGATAAGGAAGTATGTATTCATCAATATCGTTGATATTGATGCCGGGAGCCACTGAAACGACAAACGAGATATTGTCTGATTTCCTGTTTATCTGGCTTGCGGCGGCAAGCATTGTGGGAAGATTCCGGCTGACTTCCTGGTTCCTTGAACCGGGAAGCAGCCCGATCACGGTTTTCCCCATAATCCTTTGGGATAAAAAAGCATCATATGATTCCACCGAATGACAATCCAGCAACGGGTGCCCCACAAAACTTACCGGCACCCCGTGATTACTGTAAAACGCCTTTTCAAAAGGAAGAATCACCGCCATACGAGTCACATACTTACGAATTTTCTTTATCCTGCCCAATCGCCAGGCCCAGAGTTGAGGGCTGATATAATAAAGGACCGGAATCGAAAATCGTTTGACGTATTTTGCGATATGCAGGTTGAAATCCGGAAAATCAATAAGAATGACCAGTCCAGGCTTTCTTGCAACCACGGCCCGCTTAATGTTCGAGATCCCTCGGAGAATGCTGGGTATACGGGAAAACACCTCGGTGATCCCCACCACGGAAAGACTATCGGCATCCACGATAACATCGACACCTTCACGCTTCATCGCACCACCGCCGATACCAAAAAACGTCAAATCCCCATCAATTTTCCGCATTGCCGCAACCAGCAGTGCCCCATGATGATCCCCCGACGTTTCCCCCGCAATGATCATCACACCGCCTGGTTGGGTTGTGTTTTCCGCTACCATGATCCCCAATTCACTTATCAATTAAACCATCAGTATATATCATCGTTGGGCTTCGCCCTGCCCAGCACCCAACCGATCACTTCCCCCCCTTGACCTGCCTTCCCCCTTTTGCCCTTACCCTCTAATCCTCGCCATCGCGATATCAATCTGCGAAATAATATCAACAGCCAGATTCAGCGCATTCCTTCCCATCTGCCCACTAACTTCCGGCTCTCCCCGTGTTTCAACTGCGTACACAAAAGAACTGATCTCCGCCATCAATGCATCACCCTGATCAAAAGTCCGGTGTTCGATGTGCATTCCGGGGATCGGACAATTATCGTCCCCTTCGCTCGCTTGACGAATATGGGTAATCGACCGGTTGGCAAAATCAATTGAAATGTAGCCGTCTTTCTGAAAAAGCCGGATCTTCCGTTCGGTCTTGCCCGAGATCCGGCTGGCCGTGACATTGGCCACAGCGCCATTTGCAAAAACAAGATGCGCATTTGCAATATCAACAGAATCACTCACCAACGGCGTTCCCAGCGCATGACAGAAACTGATATCCGATTTGATGAAATGCAAAATCAAATCAATATCATGAATCATCAGATCGTGAACGACACTGACATCCGTCCCGCGCGGCTGATAAATACTCAACCGGTTGGATTCGATGAAGACGGGGTCATGGACCAGGTCGCGTACTGCAACAACCGCCGGATTGAACCGTTCCAGGTGTCCCACCTGTATAATCCTTTGATTTGATGCAGCCAGCGCGATCAGTTCATCGGCCTGTTTCACGGTCGTGGTAATCGGCTTTTCAATCAGCAGGTCCACACCATTTTCAAGAAACGCCTTTGCAACCTCGTAATGCAAGGGCGTGGGAACCGCAATACTGATTGCATCCACCTGGCCAAACAGTTCCCGGTAATCGGTACAGGCGCGGGCACCCACTTTTTCGGCAACAGCAGCCGCCTGCACCTCGTTCGTGTCAACAACCGCGATAAGGTCCACATTGTCAAGAGAAGCATATTTTTCCGCATGCCATTTACCCAGGTAACCAACCCCTACAACAGCCGCTCTTATCTTGTCTTTATAAGTATTCATGTTACGACACCATCAAAAAAGTTTTCAAAAATCCGTCTCTTCGTCCATTTGCGCGTCATCGAGTGCGATAATGGCGATATTGTGACGGTCTGCTTCGGCAACCATTTTTTCCCTGTCGAAAACCACTGATTTTTCAGCTTCAATGGCCAACACCCGAACACCGGATTCATGCATGGTCGAGATGGTCCGAGCCCCTATGGCCGGAACATCAAACCGGAAATCCTGGGTGGGTTTGCACACCTTCACCAGCACCGCATTTCCCGACGAGAGCGCGCCACCACGTTGTATGGTGGCGTCTGTCCCGTCAACGGCTTCGACTGCAAGGACCATTCCGTTTCCCACCACCACGCATTGGCCGATATCAAGCCGCCCTATTGCCTTTGCTATTTTCCACCCCAGCCGGATATCGTCCTTTTCCTGCCCGGACGGTTTTCTGCGGGTCCAGCATCCTTTTTCCGAAAGCAGCTCAGGCAAAAGAAAAGTAGAGGCGCGTATCGTAATCCCTTCTTTTTCCAGGATTTCGGAAAAAATACGCAAAACCCGGTCATCATGGGTATTTTTCCGCATCCGGGCATACATGGCAAGTGCTTTGAAATCCGGTCTTATATCCATCACGGAAGTGGGCTTCTTAATCGCCCCGACCATCACCGCGGCCTTGATATTCCGTTTTTTGAAAAAATTGATCAAACGCCCGACCTGGCCCATGTATATGGTTTCCATCCCCGCCACATAGGCATCCAGGGGCTGATCAGTATCATGATGAAAGCAGACAGCATAAACCTCGTAGCCATTTTCCCGGGCTTTTTGCGCAAAAAGAACGGGAAAGGGTCCACCCCCTGCAATCAGTCCGATTCTTTTGTCCACATTGTCCATAGTGTTAACGGGTAATACCGCGCTCGGTACTTTTAATAAAATTGACCAGGTTTTTAACTTCCGGCAGATTTTCAACCTCCGCCAGAACCCTTTCCACGGCCTCATTCACT
>SLIE01000358.1 GCA_007135795.1 Desulfobacterales bacterium | reverse complement strand
CTCAGCAGAAAGCGGCCCGGGCCATTGCCGACGGCAAAATGAAGGAGATGATTATTCCTGTTGAAGTGGAGCACCTCGATGGATCGCGATCTGTCGCGGATACGGATCAGCAACCCCGCCCCGAGACGACCATGGAAGGGCTTGCCGGACTCAAAACGCCTTTCAGGGAAGAGGGGGGGCGGGTTACCGCGGGTAATGCATCGGGCCTCAATGACGGTGCCGCAGCGGTGTTGATGATGACCCGTGAGAAAGCCGAGGCATTGGGCCTTAAGCCCAAAATGCGGTGGGTGGCCACCGCGGTTGCTGGTGTGGATCCGACTATTATGGGGATCGCGCCGGTTCCGGCGACGTTGAAGGTTTTGGAGAAGGCCGGTCTCACCATGAATGATATCGATTTCATCGAAATGAATGAGGCTTTTGCTGTCCAGGCATTGTACTGCATGGACAGGCTGGGGTTGAAACTCGATGATCCCAGGGTAAACGTATGGGGCGGTGCCATTGCCTATGGCCATCCGCTTGCGGCATCCGGTCCGCGCCTGGCCGCTTTTTTAAGTTCCCAATTTGCAGAAAACCCGAACGCGCGTTACGGCCTTACCACCATGTGTGTCGGTCGGGGTCAGGGGTATTCGGTTATCTGGGAGAACCTTTCCTGATTTCCTGGGATGGAATGGATGCAAGGACCATTGGCTCAGCCACGATTTAACAGATGAAACTTACGGGGGAACTGTCATGACGGACTTTAAGGTTAATCAGAAAGACATTTTTTTTATATTGAAGGAACAGCTCGGTTACGGCAGCCTCTGCGAGCTTGAAAAATACCGTTCACTGGACGAAAAAACGCTCGATTTAATGGTGAACGAGGCATTGCGCTTTGCAAAGGGCGTGGTTGCGCCATTAAATGCAATCGGCGAAGCGCAGGGGTTGGGATTCGAAAACGGCCGGGTGACATGCCCCGCTGAATTCAAGGAAGTGTTTAAGCGATATGGGGAAGACGGCTGGACCGCCGCCGTGCGCGATCCTGAATACGGCGGACAGGGATTTCCGGACATGTTGCGCATTGTGGTGAACGATTTCATGTATGGCGCGTGCCAGTCATTTAACATGGCTCCCAGCCTGACCCATGGTGCCGCTCACCTGATCGAGTCCTTTGGCACTGATACGTTAAAACAAGCTTATGTGCCGAGAATGTATAATGGAACATTCGCGGGAACCATGTGCCTGACCGAACCCAATGCCGGATCCGACCTGGCGGCAACCGAAACCATGGCCTATCCGGAAGGAGATGCCTATCGTATCAAAGGGAACAAGATTTTCATCTCCTGGGGAGAACACGACCTTGCCGAAAATATCATTCATCTGGTCCTCGCCCGGATCGATGGCGCTCCGGAAGGTGTCAGGGGAATATCTTTGTTCGTGGTGCCGAAATACCGTTTGAATGCCGATGGGAGCGTTGGCGAGGACAACGATGTGGTTTGCACCGGCATTGAAGAAAAACTGGGGCTTCATGCTTCTCCCACCGCTGCTTTGGCCTTCGGTGGCAAGGATGGCTGTATCGGATATTTGTGCGGCGAGAGGAACAAGGGGTTGGCCCATATGTTTCAGATGATGAATTCCGCCCGCATCAATACCGGTGTTTCCGGGATGACGCTTGCCAGCAATGCCTACCAGCATGCGCTGGAATATTGCCGTCAGAGAGTTCAGGGCAGGGACGTGGCAAAACGAAAAACCGGGTCGGTGCCACTGGTGGATCATCCGGACGTCCGGCGCATGCTGCTGTGGATGAAGGCAAACGTCGACGGCATGCGCTCCATGATCTATACTGCTGCGTTTTGGGCAAATCTTGCCGGGGAGTCAGATGATCCGGAGATTGCGAAACACAACCAGCGACTGGTCGATTTTATGACCCCCCTTGTCAAGGCATACTGTTCGGATATTGGCTTTGAAGTTTGCAGTACGGCGATGCAATGCCTGGGCGGCTACGGATACTGCAAAGATTATCCCATTGAACAATACCTGCGCGATGCTCGCATCATGGGGCTTTATGAAGGGACCAACGGTATCCAGTCCATGGATCTGATGGGTCGCAAGATGCGTCTCGATGATGGTGCCATGGTCCAGGCGTTTGCCGCCGAGCTTGAAAAATTCATCAAAACAAATAAAAATCATCAGGGGTTGGGTAAATATGTGGGAGACCTGGAAGAAGCCTTTGCCCGGGTCCGGGAGATGACAAAGATGATGATCGAGAAAAACAGCTCCGATCCGTTGCAGTGGGCATCGTACACGTATCCCGCATTGTTGTGTTATGGTGATCTTGTCATGGTGTGGCGTCTTCTGGATATGGCACTGATTGCCTGGGACAGGTCCGAAGGCAAGGCGAAGAAAAACGACTATTTCCGGGGAAAGGTGGCACAGGCGACTTTCTTTGCCGATATGACCTTGCCCCATACCATTACACGAGCGCATTCATGTATGCGTTCCGGCCGCGAAATCCTTGATATCCCGGATGGCGCGTTTTAGGGGAAATCCCAATTGAAAATTGGAAACATTCTTGCGGGGGCCATCGCTTGTACGTCCCCCATCGGGTTGTGAATAAGACGATAGAATATACCTGGAGGTATGACACATGCCAGACGAAATAGTTATCGCAAGCGGAGTGAGAACACCGGTCGGCAGCTACATGGGTGGCCTTAAAACGATCGAAGCTTACGACCTGGGG
>SLIE01000321.1 GCA_007135795.1 Desulfobacterales bacterium | reverse complement strand
TAGTGCCTGAACGAAAACCGTCTTTTTCGCCAATCTCTGCGTCCGACTCAAATTTTACTCCTCAAAATACGTCCAGTATTCCTGCGGTTAAAATTTTCGCCGTCCTTGACCTTGACGAAAAATCCTGGTTTTCGTTCGGGCACTATTTAAATTAATATACTTGAAAAAACTGATGCGCTCCATTATTCTAATACAAGATTGCTGGCTGATACGGGTTACAATTGAACTATCCACGCAATGCTTCCCGGGTAAACGTACAGCACATTCGCACATCTCAACGCTGGTAGTTATCTCGTATGATATCATATGCAAATGCGATATCACCTGTGTATTGGAAACGCATTTTCACTTTTTCACAAGGAGAAACCGAAGATGAAAAAAATTCTGGTTGTAATACTCATTATACTTGTGATTCCGGCCTCTTCATATGCTTTTCCGATGATATATGCAGGCGCTCAACAGCTTCAATTCGGCTTTGAATTCAGGGAAAGTGACGACTGGAATCTTCAATTCGGCTATGGCAACTTTGTAACGGATGAATTGCTGCTTGGCGCATTGTTCACTTATTCCGACAATGTCAATACAACGTGGTCTATTGGTGCAACCATGGAGCATCATTTTCATCTCGGGACCATGACCTTCCCTTATCTCGCCGCATTTCTCATATACGAGGATTATGATTCCGGGAACCACGTCCGTTTTGGGCCGGCTGTTGGCGTCAACCATTTTCTTACCGATTATCTTTCCATTGACCTGAGAGCCAGATACCTGCTTTCAACCAACAGCAGGGATGAAGATTTGGAAATAACAGGCGGTCTTCGAATTTTATTCTAAACCGCCTGCGATCATACTCAGGCAAGTCTGCCGCATCCAAGAACCGGGGTTTGACACAACAAGATTTTCAAATTATTTTAAAAACTGATTGGCCCGTAAAAAGTTCCGGTCTGACGACTTTAACAAAAGATCAAGATTTGCGTATTCCAGAATAACGCAAAGTACTTAAGTGAACGTTTATGTCTACAAGGCATAAGCCGCAAATTCTGATCAATTTACGCGCAGACTCGGATACTGGACTTTTCACGAAGTCGTCGAAATTAATAACGAATACTTATTTCATAGGGTTCCACCTCAACACAAGTGAGCGAGGCCCGCACAACAGTTGCACCGGAATAGCCATAGACCTGGAGGTTTATTTGATCATCGCAGCAGGAGAAATACTTGTCGATATTTTCCCCCGATACTCACGAATCGGCGGTGCGCCGTTTAACTTCGCATATCACGCCAAACACCTCGGCATGGATGTGAGGTTGATCACCCGTATTGGAAATGATAAGACCGGGTCCTGGATCTTATCACGACTTGAAAAAAGTGGTTTTGATACCGGTTTCGTCCAGATTGACAATCACCATGAAACAGGTCGCGTTATTGTCACCCCGGATGAAAAAGGCGGCCATGAATTTGAAATCCTCCGTGATTCAGCCTATGACTATATCCGGTTTCCGGACAAACCGCCGGAACTACCGGACAATCGAACAGCGGGGTTGATTTATTTCGGAACACTGGCGCAACGTACCCCGTCCGGCTTTAATAACCTCCAAACGTTTTTAAGCAAACGACAGCCAGAGATGAAATGTTTCTATGATATTAATTTACGCCGGGACAATTTCAGCGACGAGATTATCAAAAAGTCTCTGGAAACAACGGACATACTGAAACTGAACACCGACGAGATCGGGTATCTCCGCAACATGTTCAATCTTGACACAGAAAACCCGACCCACCTTGCAAGATGGCTGATTCAACGCTTTGACATTGAAATGGTTTCCTTGACAAAAGGTGCCGACGGCAGTGAAATCATCACAATCAACAATCATGAAACCACCGGCGTGATCGATTTTGAAATTGTCGACACCGTTGGGGCGGGTGATGCGTATGCGGCGATATTGGCTATCGGATATCTGAAAAAGATACCGCTTGACACTGTTTTATCGATTGCCAACGCTTTTTCAGCCGCCATTTGCCAAATAAAAGGGGCTGTTCCCGAAGATCCCCAATTTTACGAACCATTTCTCAAAAAGCTGGCAGGAGCAACTGATGTCTGAAAGCGGCCTTTATATACAAATGTTTTCCATACACGGGCTTGTGCGACTGAACAACCCCGAACTTGGACGGGACGCCGACACCGGCGGCCAGGTACTATATGTGGTTGAACTGGTGAAACACCTCGCTAAAAGGGACGACATTCGCAAGGTGGACCTCTTCACCCGGTTAATATCGGACAGCAAGGTATCCGATGATTACGCTCGCCCCGTAGAAAAGATCAATGACAAATGCCGCCTCGTACGGATTCAATGCGGGGGGAAAAAGTATATGCGAAAAGAACTCCTGTGGCCGTATCTGGATGAATACATCGACAAGACCATCAAATTTATTATCCGCGAAAACGACTACCCCGACATTCTCCACGGCCACTATCCGGATGCCGGCTACGTGGCGATGAACCTGTCCAATATATTCGGACTGCCGTTTGTCTTTACCGGCCATTCTCTTGGAATCAGCAAAAAGCAGAAACTCCTGAACGACGGGATGAAAGAATCCGAAATTAACAAAATATACAAAATGGATACCCGGATCGCAGCAGAGGAAAATACTCTGAAATCCGCGGACCTGGTCATTGCAAGCACCAACCAGGAAATGACGGATCAGTACGGAAGCT
>SLIE01000335.1 GCA_007135795.1 Desulfobacterales bacterium | reverse complement strand
TCCATTTGGGCGGTGCTGGCAGGTGACGGGTTCCGGGTTCTTGCGGCGGCAATCGCTGGAAGCGGCAGCACGGAAACAGAAGCGGTTGCGAATTATCTCAAAAATGACCTGAAATCATTTCCCGGGTTGACCGGAACAATCGATTTCGATCATAAAGGTGATCGTGTTGGCGATGTTTACAGGGTCTATGAGGTAGGCAGCAACGGCGATTTTGTCTTGCAAATGTAATTGTCCCCGCGACAATTGGGTCGATAAGCCAAATTAAAAATCAGTTGGACGAAGGGGACGGGTTGCACTGTCCCCTTCGTCCATCACTCCCACCCCTCAATACGGATTCCTGGCTTGCACCTGATTTAACCCGAGCTTCTCGATATTGAGCTTGAACCTTGAACCCTATACCTCGAAGTCACTCATGGAACAATTTTTCACGCAACTTACAAACGGGCTTGCAGTCGGTGGTATCTATGCACTCATCGCGCTTGGGTACACCATGGTTTATGGCGTCCTCAAGCTCATTAACTTTGCGCACGGTGATCTGTTTACCATAGGCGCCTACCTGGGGTTGACGCTCCTTGCGTCCTTCCACTTGGCCGATCATTTAGGTGTGGCCACGGCCTTGTTTGTTTTGGCCCTGATGGTCATGGGGTTGGTGGGGATTATCGGGATACTCCTCGACAGGGTCGCCTATAAACCGCTTCGCACGTCTCCCCGGCTTTCGGCGGTAGTATCGGCCCTTGGCGCCTCTATCATTTTTTCCAACACGATCATGCTTGTGTTTGGCCCGAGCCCGAAGGTTTATCCGCAAGGGCTTCTGCCAACCCAGGTGCTTTATATTTTCGGGCTTCCCATTCCGATCATGCGATTGTTAATTCTGCTTGCTTCAATTGTAATGATGATCGGTTTGTATGTTTTCATTCAGAAGACCAAAACGGGGACGGCTATCAGGGCAGCCGCCATAGACCAGGATGCCGCGCGCCTTATGGGAATCAACGTGGACCGGGTTATCATGCTGGTCTTTTTTATCGGCCCTGCATTGGGTGGCGTGGCCGGGTTGATGGTTGGTCTTCATTATGGGCAGATCAATTTTACCATGGGGTGGATATATGGCCTCAAGGCCTTTACCGCCGCTATTTTAGGCGGCATCGGCAATATCCCCGGTGCCATGGTGGGCGGGTTGCTCCTTGGCGTGATCGAGTCCATGGGTGCCGCATACATATCCAACGCATGGAAGGATGCCATCGCTTTTTTCGTGCTGATCGTGATCCTTATCGTACGCCCCACGGGTTTGCTTGGGGAACGCGTGGCTGAAAAAATATGAGGCCCGGCATGATCGACCTGCGAATGATTATCTATGCGGCGGTATCCGTGTGCTGGCTTGTGGCGCCCTTATTTCTGGGCAACTATCATACGGATGTGCTCAACAACATTGCCATTTATGCCCTGCTGGGATTGTCTCTGAATATCATCCTGGGGTATGGGGGGATGTTTCATATGGGGCATGCGGCATTTTTTGCCATAGGGGCATATGCAACCGCTATTATCAATACATCGTACGGCATTCCCGTGCTCTGGCTGTTGCCGCTGTCCGGTATTCTGGCGGGGGTGTTCGCCCTGGTAGTTGCTCGTCCGATTATTCATCTGCGCGGCGATTATCTTCTGATTGTGACAATCGGCATGGTGGAGATCGTACGAATAGCCCTGGTCAATAATGTTTTCGGACTCACTGGCGGGGCGAACGGAATTTTCGGTATTGCCAGCCCCACAATTTTCGGGCACCAGATTAACGGCATTGTGAACCCCAAGCATTACTTTTATCTGCTGACAGCATTTCTCGCCTTTACCATAACGGTTTTCTATCTGCTGGAACATTCCCGATTCGGTCGGGCACTCAAGTTTTTGTCCTCTGACAGTGTGGCTGCGGAGGGTAGCGGCATCGACACGTCCGGGTATAAACTGGCGGCATTTGTCATCGGTGCTTTCTGGGCCGGGATGGTCGGCAATCTGTATGCGGGTAAAATTACTTTCATATCCCCGGAATCCTTTTCCTTCTGGGAATCGGTGGTGATGTTCATGATTGTCATCCTTGGCGGGGCCGGCAGCATACCCGGTGTTTTGCTGGGCGCTTTTCTGATTATCGGATTGCCGGAGTATTTTCACGGGCTTCAGCAATATCGACTGCTTATCTTCGGGTTCGCCCTGGTGGCAATGATGATATTCAGGCCCCAGGGAATACTCCCGCCAAAGCAGCATACATATGCCACTGATAATGCATCCGAAAAGAAGGTGTCTTCATGAGTCTGCTACGCGTTGAAAATGTGGTGAAATTTTTTGGCGGCCTCATGGCAGTCGGGGATGTATCCTTCGATGTTCCCCAAGGGTGTGTTTTTGGTCTCATAGGGCCAAATGGGGCCGGAAAGACCACTGTTTTCAATCTGATCACGGGCAATTACAACCTTGATAAGGGAAAGATTCTCTACAAGGACGAAGAGATTACAGGAATGCCGACCCATCGGGTGGTCACTCGCGGGATTGCCCGAACATTCCAGAATATCCGCCTTTTTTCCAACATGTCCGTTTTGGAAAACGTGCTTGCCGGGTGTCATTGTCGAATGTCAGCAGGGCCCATTTCGGCCATGCTGCGGTTGCCGAAGCAGCGTGCGGAGGAACGTGCGGCCGTTGCGAGGGCCATTGAGGAGCTCTCCTTTGCCGGGTTGGAAGCACAAGCCGGAAATCTTGCGCGAAACCTCTCCTATGGGAATCAAAGGCTCCTGGAAATCGCCCGCGCCCTGGCGTCGAATCCCGGTTTGATCATTCTTGATGAGCCGGCCGGCGGCATGAATGAATATGAAACAACGTCATTGGTCAATCTGATCGAGCGGATACGGAAGCGCGGCATAACAATCATGTTGATCGAACATGACATGAGCCTGGTCATGCGCTCGTGCGAACATATTGTGGTGCTCGAGCACGGTCGGAAAATCGCGGAGGGTATTCCATCGGTCATAAAGTCCGATCCGAGGGTCATCGAAGCTTATCTCGGCAGCGATGAGGATGACATATAACCCGTGATCGCCGTTCGCGAGCGTTGCGTCAACCAATCCTTGCCTGGTTATTTTCTTGCAAAAAAAGTCGTCGTGGCGGCATGCACATGTTTTTGCGACGCCATCAATCTGTGTTTTTAGATGTCAATATGGGAAAGCCAATTCAATGATACTTGAAGTTCAGAACCTGCACGTGAAGTATGGAAGCGTTCGTGTATTGCACGGAATCGATCTTTCAGTGAAGGCAGGTGAGATCGTCACCATCCTGGGCGCAAATGGTGCAGGAAAATCAACCACGCTAAATGCCATATGCGGGCTTATTCGCCCCTCATCCGGCGAAATTTTTTTCAATGGGGAATCCATCCATCGTCTCCCTGCCTTCAAGATCGTAGAAAAAAAGATTACGCAGGCACCCGAAGGCCGGCGAATTTTTGGGACGCTCACAGTGGAGGAAAATCTTGATCTTGGTGCGTTTACTTCAAAAAAACAGGATCGTGTAAAAAAAAGTCTGGAATGGATTTTTGAGTTGTTCCCGCGACTTGAAGAAAGACGCAAACAGCTTGCCGGAACCCTCTCCGGTGGAGAGCAGCAGATGCTTGCCATTGGAAGGGCCCTGATGGCCAACCCGAAACTTCTTCTTCTAGACGAACCCAGTTTGGGCCTCGCTCCGGTTCTGGCCCGGCAGATTTTCAAAACCATCAGAGAAATCAATGAAACCGGTGTTACAGTGGTTCTTGTGGAACAAAATGCCCGCATTGCCCTTAAGCTGGCGCACCGTGGATATGTAATGGAACTTGGGAAGATTGTAATGGAAGATACGGCAACATCCCTGATAAAAAACCCGGAGGTCGTACAGGCTTACCTTGGGGGCGCGGGGGTATGAATGAGGCCACTGTGTGCGTTCGATGGAAGAAGTGTTTCATAATTTTCATTCCCCCGATTTACCCCTGATCCTGATTCTAACCCTGAACACCGTTTGATATTGAATCCAACTTTGATTTAATCCTTGAACCTTTCACCGGGAAGCTTTAATCTGTTTTTTATTTATCCTCCCATCCGGAAAAGACATGCGCCAAACAAAACTCGAAGAATCCCTTAAAAACAGTGAAGCCAAACTCCGCAAGCTTTTCATGAATGCACCGGTGGGGATATTCCGCACCAATTCCAAGGGTGAATTGCTTGATATCAATCCCGAAATGGCGAGGATCGGCGGATTCGATCATTATGAGCAGATTCCGCCCTATATCCATGACGTCTCTTCGCGATTGTACGTGGACTCGGAACGCAGACAGGAATTTCTTCAGCAGCTCAAGGAAACGGGTTATGTGGAAAATTTCGAGTGCGAAGCATACCACAAGGATGGCCGGAGAATATGGTTGTCCATAAACGCCCGCATCAGTATGCTCCTAAGCGGAGGTGATTTCGAAATTGAAGGGTTTGCTGTTGAGATAACGCCTCGCAAGCAGTTTGAAGGTCTGCAGGAAGAATACCGGTTGGCGGTCGAAGGCTCGGAAGAACTCATGGCTGTGGTTGACCGGGATTATGCTTACCGAATGGTCAACTCAGCCTACCTGAAGCTCCATGGAAAAGGCAGGGAAGAAGTGATCGGAAAAGGTGTTGGCGACCTTGTGGGCGGAAATTATTTCAATTTTATTGTCAAGCCCCACATGGATCGCTGTTTTGCCGGTGAAAATGTCAGGTATGAAAGAAAAGGTTTTTATCCCGGTATTGGAACACGACAACTCGAAGTGCAGTATCATCCTTTGTGGGCAGGGAGCCGGGTTGATAAAATCGTTGCAATCCTTCGGGATATAACGGATTATAAAAAAGCTGAGAATGAACTTCGTCAGTCCCAGCACCAGTTGCGTCAACTTGCGGCATACCTTCAGGATGTCAGGGAGCAGGAAAGAACCGAGGTTGCCAGAACCGTGCATGATGAACTGGGTCAGGCCCTCACCGGGTTGAAAATCGATCTGGGACTGCATGAAAAACAGTTGCGACGTCATTTCGATGGACAGAGCGAACTTTTTGAAACAACCCGTTCCATGACTGAACTGGTGGACTACCTGATAAAGTTTACGCGCGAACTCGTTTCTGAATTGAGACCTTCCATACTCGATGATCTTGGCCTGGCCGCTGCCATAGAATGGTATATTGAAAAATACAGGGCAAGAACGGGCCTTTACGTTCGCTATAACAGCAGTCCGGATCTGGAGATGCTCAACGGGGAAATTGCCACTGCCATGTACCGTATCGTTGTGGAGGCCCTGACCAATGTAAGCCGCCATGCCCGGGCGACGAACGTCACAGTTGATCTTTACATCTCGGACAATTTGCTGATCCTGAAAACATATGACAATGGCGTGGGAATAACGCGGGATCGTATAAACCGCACCCGTTCATTCGGAATCGTCGGAATGAAGGAAAGAGCACTGGCGTTTGGCGGAAAAATCGAATTTGAAGGTTCATCCGGGAAAGGAACAATGGTGAGAGTACAAATTCCACTTAAGGGATCGTCGTAAGAGTCTCGCAGGCACGGCCCGGAACATCCGAAAGTCCCATTAATGCACCGACATCAATTCCCATTTCATTGAAGCATTATTTTTTACATTGATTTTTACAGTGATGCACTCATCAAGTCCCCAATTGGTACGTTTTGCTAAAGAGAAAGTATTTTTTTAAGATGCCAGTGCTTTTTACTTTGTAATGGCTATATGTAATATGGCAGCTGAAATATCATTGCAATGCGCTCGGCGGGGTTTTTACGAGATTGTCATGGGTGATGGATTCGTAAAAAGTCACAAAATTGGTGAAGATGGCTAAGTTAAAAGTTCCATATACAAGGCGAAGTGATTTTTCATTTGCGATGGCATACTTATAGTATTTCGATCGGATCTAAAATCGCTACAACGAAGTAGATGGGACTTTTACGACGCCATCACGGTAAACTCAACCCAACTCAACCCAAAACCATGGGCTTCGGGGGAATGATGGATGATCCATATTCTTGTTGCGGATGATCATTTTATTGTGCGGGCGGGACTTCAAAAAATCATTGCCGATATCGCGGACATGGAGATTGTGGATGAAGCCGTGGACGGGTATCAGGCCATTGAAAAATCATCACGGTACAAACCGGATGTGGTGATTTTAGATATATCGATGCCTGGTCCGGACTGGATCGATGTATTAAAGATGATTAAGCAGGAAAATCCCAAGCTTCCTGTGCTGATCCTGAGCGTTTACCCTGAACAGCAATACGCTGTAAGGGCGATTCGGTCGGGTGCCTCAGGTTATCTCACAAAGGACAAGGCCCATGATGAATTGATTACGGCTATTCGAAAAGCCGCTGAGGGTGGTCGTTATATCAGTACGGGGTTGGCGGAACAGATGGCGGATCTGCTGGAATTCAAAAGTGATCTGCTGCCGCATGAAAATCTTTCAGACCGGGAATTTTCCGTAATGATAATGCTTGCAAAAGGTGATTCACCTTCAGATATCGCTCGCCATTTGTGTTTAAGTCCTAAAACCGTAAGTACATATCGTTCAAGAATACTCGATAAAATGAAAATGAGCGGCAATGCACAACTTATCCATTATGCCATAAAGCACAATCTTGTAGAAAACGAATAACGATAAATATCAGGAGTGTTATCCGTGCTATGCCGATATGTTTAATTGTAGGAAAACACCTACAATTAGACCGGCGTATATCTCTCAGAAAAATCCGCTTGCACCGTCTACCCAATCCTTTCCCTTCATGATAGACAGATATTAAGTAAAGACAGTTTAAATATTTGCACACACAATTTGTTCCCAAGTTATCTATTACAGTTTCTGATCCCTGACAGGGACGTCTTAATTTCGGGTCTTAAAAACACTTTAATAGTTGATTCGACATAATATCATCAAACTATCCGTAACAGAATTCCATTACAGATTCACTCAGGGGAAATGCTTTGAAAATACTGATTGCTGATGATTCCGATATTATGCGTCGGCGCCTGACTCACATGATCGATTCACTGCAATGTGGTGATATCGTTTTTGAGGCCGGCAATTTCGAGCGGACCATGGAAGCACTTTCCGATATTCGCCCCGATGTGCTCATCCTTGATATCCGAATGCCCGGGGGTACCGGCATTGACGTGTTGAAGGCGATGCAATTCAATATCAAACCGCCAATGGTTATTGTATTTACAAATTATTTCTACCCCCAGTATCTTGAGCGGTGCATGAAACTGGGTGCGGATTATTTTTTCGATAAGTCTATCGATATTGAAAAGCTTGTCGATGCGATAAAGATCTTCCGTGATTTTACGGAAGTTAAAAAATCGGCAGAAATGTAAACCAATAAGATGGGGGATCTATGGAATACAATATCACAGATCTTTTGAATCTTGAGAAACTGCAAAAAATGATCGAAGAGTTCCATGACGCAACAGGATTATCCACCTCGCTATTGGACAAGAACGGTACTATTCTTGCCGATTCCGGCTGGCAGGAGATTTGCAGCCGGTTCCATCGGGTTAATAAAAAAACAGCCCGGAATTGTCTGAAAAGTACCTCTGAAATGGCAGGGCTGTTTAAAGGAAAAAAATCCCGCACCCTGCGTAAATGTCCAAATGGTCTGTATGATGCGGCAGCTCCGGTGATTGTGGACGGTTGTCATGTTGCCACATTGTTTACCGGACAGTTTCTTCTGGTTCGTCCGGATATCCCCGATATTGAAAAATTCAGCAGTCAGGCGCGTTTTGCTGGGTTTAACGAGACTGATTACCTTAATGCCCTGGAAAAGGTTCCCACACTGACGCCAGCCAAGCTTGACGATATTCTTGACTTTTTAACCCGTTTTGTCGAAATGTTATCAGACATGGGACTCTCACGAAAGAAGATGATTGAAGGGAAACATGGATTTTATGGTTTGGAAACTTCGGCAATTGCTCCTGTGCAGTGAAGGATTACCGGAAAAGTCCACGATTGCTCTACCATCGCTCCTGGATGGACGTGTCAAATTGTACATCCTTCATTTTCTCCCTCCGTTACGATGACTTCCGCGTCACTTTATTCGGAATGGTAAGATTTTTTATAAGTCGATTTCGCTGTCATGATTTTCCAATATAGATGGTCTTGATATTTGTAAATTCCCGAATGCCGTTTATTGATAATTCGCGTCCATAACCCGAGTTTTTGACCCCACCGAACGGCAGGCGGGGATCTGATTTTACGAAATCATTGACAAAACAGTTGCCGGCATTGATTTTTTCACGGGCGAGTTGCTCCCCTTTTTCAATATCCTTTGTAAATATGGCCGCACCAAGTCCATAAGGGGTGTCGTTGGCGATTTCAACTGCATCGGTTTCATCCATGGCCTTAATGACAGCGGCGACCGGTCCGAAGGTTTCCTCTTGATAAACCGGCATATCCCGCGTGACGCCCACAAGCACGGTGGGGGGATAAAAATAGCCCCTCATATCCGGAAGCTCCCCGCCTGTCAGGATTTTCGCCCCCATTTCTACACTCTTTGTTACCTGTCGATGCAGGTTGTTGCGAAGATCGAAGCGTGCCTGAGGCCCGATATCAGGATTTTTGAAGGGATCTCCCATTGTTTTTGCTTTCATCGATGCGACAAATTTCTCGATAAATGCATCGTAAATGGATTCAACCACGATGAAACGCTTTGCGGCAATACAGGTCTGACCGCTGTTTAATAATCGCGATCGGACGCATTTGTCCACGGTATCGTCAATGTTCGCATCCCCCAGTATAATGTATGGATCACTGCCGCCAAGCTCCATAACGGTTTTTTTGAGAGCGGCACCCGCAATGGATGCAACAGATCTTGCGGCCGCGACGCTCCCCGTCAGGGTGATGGCTTTGACAACGGGATTTTGTATAACCTGTTCGGCTTTATGCCGAGTAATCAGGAGAGACCTGAACAGGTTCTCCGGGAAGCCGGCTTCCTTGAAAATCGCCTCGATTGCAAGGGCACACCCGGTTATGTTTTCAGAATGTTTCAAGGCAACCCCATTGCCCGTCATGAGGGCGGCCGATGCGAATCTGAATACCTGCCAGAGCGGGAAGTTCCAAGGCATGATCGCAAATACAACACCGATTGGTTCATAATGAACATAGCTTTTTAACGCTTCCGTGGTGACGGTTTCATCGCGCAGGAATCCCTGTGCATGATCTGCATAATAATTACAGACCCATGCACACTTTTCGACCTCGGCTTTTCCTTCCGACAGGGGTTTCCCCATTTCCCCGGCCATCAGGTGGCTGTATGCGTCCGCGTTTTTCAATAAAATACCAGCTGCCCGTTTCATGATCTCGGAACGCTCAGAAAAAGGGGTATGTATCCATTTTTTTTGAGCGGCATCCACTTTAAGCAATACGTCATCGAGCTCTTTATCGTCAAATTCCTCATAAGTCCGGATGATCTTTCCGGTAGAAGGATTGACGGACTCCAGAGCCATGGATGCAGGTGTCGTCATGATAAGCCCTCTTTCGGGTTGTGGTATGATGGAACTTTTAACAAAGCCGTATGATCGCGACTTTTTACGACGCCATCAATATTAATAATCATAACGGACGCTGCAGGCAATCCGTTTTCTTTTCTGCTGTACCTTTATACGACTAATTTGTGTTAAAACAGGTGTTGCAATTTAGTGGGCTGTTATTTTTGATTTGCTTTGCTGTCGGTACCCGTTATTTTTTAGACAGGTGCGGTTTTGTCAAGATAGAATAATATTTGTAATTTTTCTGGTAAGCCTAATGACACATGATTCCTCCGCTGAAATCTTCAAACAAATGGAGGATCCGGTTTTTTATCCGCATCCGATAAGCACTGTTGAGATTCGGGAAACCCATATTTCAAAGGTATTTCTTGCCGGTGAATTTGTCTATAAAATCAAAAAGCCCCTTAACCTTGAATTTCTGGATTTCACAACGCTTGAACACCGCAATTATTTCTGCTCCCAGGAAGTGTCATTAAATCGTCGGTTGACTGAAAATGTTTATCTGGGTGTTGTTCCCATCACCTTTGAAAATGGTGCATATCGCCTGAATGGACCTGGCCCTGTTGTGGAATATGCCGTTAAAATGCGAAGGCTTCCGGATAATCGCACCATGGTTCATCTCTTGGAAATCAATGAAATCCATCAGGGGGAAATCAACAGCCTGGCTGATGTGCTGATAAAATTTTATAACCAGCCCGAAGATCCGCAGCAAGTGAAACATTTTGGTACATGGGAGGTGATTTCATCCAATTGCGATAAAAATTTCACGCAGACTGCCCCCTTTGCTGGAGAGATCTTTGACAGGCGCATCTTTGAAATTGTTCGTGAAGCCGTGAAGGCATTCCAGCTGCGTCGGAAGTCCCTGTTTGACAAGCGAGCCGTATCAGGAAAAATTCAAGACTGCCATGGTGATCTGCGGGCCGACCATATTTATTTTATGAATGATGGTGTTCAGATTATTGACTGCATCGAATTTAATCCCGCTTTCCGCTATGGGGACGTGGCTTCGGATCTGGCGTTTCTGATCATGGATCTGGACAGTCGGGGGGCGGCCGGCATAGCGGGTAACCTGCTCGCTGAGTATATTCGGCGCACGGGGGATGCAGAACTGTTCGTGCTGATTGATTTTTATAAATGCTACCGTGCCATGGTCAGATTCAAGGTCAACTGCATTCGGGTTCTGGAGCCGGAGATCCTCAAACCGGAAAAAAAAAGGCTGCTTGCTGAAATTGAAAAACACCTTGATCTTGCATATGGCTACGCCAGCAG
>SLIE01000385.1 GCA_007135795.1 Desulfobacterales bacterium | reverse complement strand
GATGCCGCCGGTCGTGAATAATCCCATTTTTTTCTCTCTTTGAAAAATCAGGACATGGTGTTTGCACAAAACTTGCCATTTTCAGTCAACCCCGCGGATGGCTGGATACTTTCGCCATCCGCGGGGTTGGTTTTTTTATCGTGCAATCCCGGGAATCATGGAAATCAGATTTGCCGAATTAAGTTCCTTGGAAGTCCAATTGCGCGCAACCCTTGATTTTGAACTGTTACAAAGCCATCTGATCGCGACTTTTAACCTAGCCATCTTCAACGATTTTGCGACTTTTACGAGTCTGTTTGCTTAAATAGTTTCATCAAACGTGCGTGAGAATCTGTTTGATATTTTAATGTCACTGTTTTGCCGAAGGTTTTCCATCCAGTTTGCAAACGTTTCCTCTTGTTTTCTGGCTTCCAGGTTCCTTATGGTTTGTTCCTTGTTCTCTACGAATGCGGCTTCATCCGGTACCATTTGATCCGTAAGGCGCAGCACGAAATATTTGCCGGAAGTCTTTACCACGGAATCGTGAACTTTGCTGATTTCAGCGATGTTGAAAGCGGCCTTTGCAAATTCGGGAGAACGGCCGATTCCGGGAACCGGATCATTCCTGTTAAATAGCCCAGTGGAAGCGACGATGCGATTATTATCATGTACAGCTTCGGTGAAAGATTCAGATGTCCGGACATTTTCCAGAAGAGATTCCGCTGCATTCCTTGCTGCGATGATGCTTTTTTCCGATTTCAGGTCCTTTTCCACATCCGTCTTTACATCCTCAAGCGCTTGTATCTCAGACTCTTTTCGTTCAATCGGCTGCAGAAGGTAGTAAACATTGTCTATTTCAAGAATATCGCTTATCTGATCAAGCGGCAATTCAAAGGCTTCGTTTGTAAATGCTTGAGCATTTCTGATATTATCGGGACCTTGAGATCTGGTGAAAAAGTTGGTTGTTTCGATTTCATATCCGAATTTTTGGGCATTTTCCACCAGGTCGTCAGCATCAAATGATATATCATACATTTCCATGGCCCGCTCATAAGCGACATCGCCTGTTTTTTGTCTGGCCAACTCAGCCCTGATGTCATCTTCAACCGACTCGAGCGGAATAATCGTTTCTGATTGGCGTTCCTCTGTTTGAATGATATGCCATCCGAACATGGTGCGAACGGGCTCCCCGGTTTCGCCGGGTTCCAGGGAGAACGCTTTGTCAGAAAACGGCTCGATCATATCCTGCCTGGAAAAAGTACCCAGGCTGCCACCGTCCTCACTGCTCGGACAATCGGAGTGTTGACGTGCCAGGTCTGCAAAATCCTGCCCATCATTTATTTCATTATATATTTCAATGGCTTTTTCTCGTTTTTCTTCATCTTCCGCAGGCGTGGCGTCTTCCGGAACACGGATCAGGATATGGCTGGCGGTTGCCGTTTCCGGTGTTTTATATTCGCTTTCGTTTCTGGCATAATAAGCGGCGATCTCTTCATCGGAGACTATTGCTTCCTGAACGAATTTTTCAGGATGAAAGCTTATGTACCGGACCTTTGTTCTGGCAGGAACCCTGTACTTATTATTGTTCTCTTCATAATATGCCTTGATTTCATCTTCTGAAACAGCGACGTCATCAATAAAATCAGCGGGTGAAAAAGTAACATAATCAATGTTTATTTTGGTGTTGTCCCAATTATACCAAATACGTGCCTCGCTTTCAGAGACGGTTACAGTGTTGACGACAAAGTCTTGTATCTGTTGGACCAGGATCGATTCTTTCTGCATTGCTTCAAACTGCCGTGGTGTAAGGCGGTTTTGCCTCAGCAGCGTTTCATATTTCTGCTGGTCGAAACGGCCGTTTGTCTGAAACGCTGGAATTCGGGCAATGGCGTCGATGAGTGCTTCATCCGGCACATGGAGGGATTTCTCCGCTGCGACCTGCAGAAGCAGTTTTTTATCGATAATGGAATCGAGTGCCTGGCGTTCCAGGTTCAACATCTTCAAAAATTCAGGATCAACGTTTCCGCCAAATTGTTGACGAATGTTTTCCACGATATTCGCATATGTATTCTGAAACTCCTCAATGGTAACGGGTTCGCCATTTACGCTTGCAACTTCATCCGGACTACGGGTGAAAAAAGATCCGGCACCCATGAATACAAATGTCAAAACGATCATCATCAAGACGAATTTCATGCCAAATGATCTGGCACTTCTCCGCATTGCATCAAGCATGTTCAATAACCCCTTTTGTGAATACTTTAAAAATTATCATGCCATAATGACATAAAGCTGTTCTGAAAGCAAATATGTTCAAAGGTTAACATAGCGGTTGTAAATCAGGAGTTTTGGTAAGGTCTCCAGAAGAAGCTAAGCCATGTGGCATATGACTGTTGCAATAACCTGTTTCCATTTGTCGGGATGTTACAGGTATTTGGTTTTTAGCATTTCAGTTCGACAGCGTTGTGGTAATGCACCAAGACCATCACCGGATTGATCAGGCAAGCGATGATCTCCTATACTATTAATTATTACCGCCTTTTTTGTCAATCCTTTATATAACGTAGGCATCATGTTTCCTTGCGCTGTGCTGGATCGGCTGTGCCTGGCGTCAGCAACTGAATAAGCAGGGAGATCCGCAATTTCCACAAAGCCTCATCCTCAACTCGAATCCCCTCGGGAATTGGCAAAAAAATACCGCGCTCAGAAACTTTTTTAAAAAATAAATAGAATCCTGTTGACAAAACCCACCTGAATTTTCTATGTTTGGTAGATAATTTCGGGGCTGTAGCTCAGCTGGGAGAGCGCTTGACTGGCAGTCAAGAGGCCAGGGGTTCAAGTCCCCTCAGCTCCACCAATTAAAGACTATAAGACCGGCAACTTGTATCGATGGACAGGTTGCCGGTCTTTTGTTTTCAATTCTGCATAAAAAATACAGGCTTGATACCGGTTATGTCCGCTCTCTCCGAAACCCAGACAGCGTCCGGGCAATCGCCTGACCGTCACACTCCGATTACACGCCTTTTAACGAGTCCATGGTCTTGATCGGTTAACGGTTTTGACATCTTCGGCGTTGTGGTTACTATTTTTTTAGAATGAAGATCTACTGCTCATCTATTTTCTGGTTCAGCAATTTCTTACAAGTCAAACAGCTGATTCAAACGCCTGTCTGTTTCTGCCCCTGAAAGCCGGTTTTTATCTAAGGTGATTTTCAGATTATTTTAACAGGATTTGCGGAGGGGCCGGTATCGATGAGAATATCAAGGCTCAGCACCCCCATAAACAGTGATATCAAAATAAGTATCATTGCGGAAAAAACTGACGTATGAAGATGATTCGGAATTTTCGGGAAACCATGAATCCGCCGGTCTTTCTGGGTTCGGTAGCCGTGATTGTCGCTTTCGTAATATACGGGGCCGGGTTCACCAGGCATGCCGTTGTTACGTTTCAATCCGTACAGACCTTCATCGTCACAAATTTCGGCTGGCTCTACATTCTTGCGGTAACAGCAATTCTGATTTTTGTGATCTTCCTTGCCATCAGTCCGTTTGGCCGGATTCGGCTGGGAGGCGAAAAGGCACAACCTGAGTTTAAGGACCTGACCTGGTTTGCGATGCTCATGGCCGCCGGCATGGGGATCGGGCTGGTTTTCTTTGGTGTTGCAGAGCCGATCGAACATTATCTGTCTCCCCTGGAAGTCGATGCACGTTCCGATGCCGCCGTCCGGGATGCAATGCTTTATACCTATTTTCACTGGGGACTTCATCCCTGGGCAATATATATTTCTTTTGCCCTTCCATTGGCTTATTTCCACTTCCGTCATGGATTGCCGATGGCACCGCGTTCACTTCTGTATCCGCTGATTGGGGATCGTATTCACGGGTGGATTGGTCACGTCGTTGATATCCTCGCCACAGTCGGTACATTATTTGGCGTTGGTACGTCCCTGGGCCTTGGAGCCATGCAGATCAATGCCGGATTGCGTGAGGTTGCAGGGGTGACGATCCATTTAGGGGTTCAGCTTCTCATCATTGCTTTCATTACAGGGTTGGCAACGATTTCGGTGGTCACGGGGCTTAAAGTCGGCATACGTCGCCTGAGCCAGTTCAACATGAGCCTGGCCGGCGTGATACTGGTTTTCATCGTAATCTTCGGGCCCACCCTTTATATCCTGGAAACGTTCACCACGAGCCTTGGGTATTACTTTCAGAATTTGTTCAACATCAGCTTTCGGGTGGATCAGATCGCATATGGCGCGTGGCAAGCCGATTGGACCTTGTTTTACTGGAGCTGGTGGATTGCCTGGTCTCCCTTCGTGGGTATATTCACGGCGCGCATCTCTCGCGGTCGAACGATTCGTCAGTTTATCGTCGGAATGCTCCTGGTTCCGACGCTGATCGGTTTTTTCTGGTTTGCGGCGGCAGGCGGTACTGCTCTTTTTGTCGAGCATTTCGGTCCCGGCGGGATTGCCGGCCCAACACTGGAAGATGAGGCGCTATCATTGTTTGCTATGCTCGCGCATTTGCCGCTCACTGCAATAACTTCCGCATTGGGAATTTTACTGATTGTCATCTTTTTTGTCACATCCTCTGACTCGGGATCATTTGTCGACGTTATGGTGACGTCCGGCGGGCATCCCAATCCTCCCAAAACCTATCGCGCATTCTGGTGCATCACAGAGGGCGTCGTAGCTGCGACCCTGTTGATTGCCGGTGGTCTTACCGCGCTGCGAACCGCGTCGCTGACCCCCGCCCTGCCAATGGTTCTGTTTCTTTTGATTGCCTGCTATGGACTTCTAAGAGCATTGCAGGTTGATGCAGCCACCAAAGGTCGCCCTCGCAAGGAATCTTTAAAGGGTTAACGTGAAATTCTGAGGGATTGGGCATAACGGCAGATATTGGTCTTCTTACGAAGTCGTCAAATTTGTTTGTCACAGTATGTATATGCCCTTTATCGCCCGGTATGACTAGCCGGACATGGTAAGGCTTTTTTCAAAGGGCTCTGCTGACAAAGGAAAAGCACATTAAATGACTTGTACGACCCTTGTTTTTCGGCAATAATATGCCATATTTCTATCTTTATCTTTGATTGTTTGAAATTGCAAACAGCGTCCAGCAAAAGCATCCCACAGGAGACAACGCGATGATCAATGTCAATGAAGCATCCGGTATAGCCGTGGAACATCTGAAGAAATTATACCCGGATCAGGATCTGGGAAAGATTTTGTTTGAAGAAGCCGAGCTTACGGACGATGATCGGTTCTGGATTATTACGCTCAGTTATAAAAGCCCGGTGGCGGCAGGCGGCGTGGGTCAATCCGTATTTGTAGGTGACCGGAGCTACAAGGTGTTCAAGTTGCTTGCAGAAAATGGTGATATCCGTTCCGTCAAAAGCAGGGCGTTGAAGTGATAACAGTCATTTATACGGTTTTGAATCGTTCTGTGGCTTTTCCAGCCCTGCACTCACCGAACCATGGTGTCTGGATGCCGCCATGATCTGCGAAGGACGACCACGAGGTCGTCCTTACGGGCTCGCGTTTCGATGTATTGAAAAAGCACGCAAGTTCTCGATATATCAGGCGTCGACAGACGGATCTGCCATCAAGGCATGGGTCTGCGACTCATTGCCCTGGATATCGACCGCTTTTACGGCGTATGAAAACGATTCGGCCTGCGGGCCTTTGAAAACGTCGTCGAAATAAAATCGTTCCAGACTGTATTGGGGGTGATGCGGAACACTCCCAATGATCTCCCCGTTTCTAAGAATGTCGTACCTTTCAATGGGGAAAGCCCCTGCATAAGCCGTGTCCCAGCTCACCCGGATTGCGAAACGGCCCAGCAACGGCATTGAAGAATCCGGTTCCACGCCTGGATTTCTAGGCGGCGTAAGACCTGTCGCTTTCCTTTGGAAATATGCGTTTGCCGAGCTTTTCCCGCTGGCGGCAAGCATTTCTTCAATTTTTTTCATCTCATCGTCATCAAGTGGTTTTTCAATCTGGGCAGCTTTCAGGTTTTGTTCAAGCTGGCATTTTTCCGCGTTATCATCAATATGCCCGATACCGGTGATTACCGTGTTGATCCCGTCAACGGAAAGTGCATAACGAATCAGGTCCCGGCTCGGTAGTTCGGTTGATCCGATTTCATGATAGACATCTTCCGGTGTACTGGAAAAGTGGGGCGCTTTGTGGTAGTAGGCGGCATCCGCAAAGACTTTCATGCCGATTATACCCATTTCAGCAGCTTTGGCCACGGCAATGGCATTATGCCGGTGAGGCATGTACAGCCGGTCCGCCGGATTGATGGTGACTAGCAGGGTATCTATGAGCCGATGCGTATCCCGTTGAATTGCATATATAAGCGCAGCCGTGTTCCAGTGCCCGGTGATGCCGATATGGCGAATGAGTTTTTCATATTTCGGGTTGCAGCCGGTTCGGTTCGTCCCTTCGCGCAAATCGACCATGGCTGCGAAAGAGCCCATCCATGGCTTCTCGGGGGAGGGGTCTTCCATCCCCGTGAACAGCATGTCGATTTCATCCATGGTATTGATGTTGTGAAACTGGACCGAATCGAGAAACGCGTCTTCAGGGTAGTTGCCTTTGCCGTCTCCAAAAAGAAGGCTCAGGGAACGCCGCACATCATCGACGGATGTCGAGACGCCGGATTTGTCGAGCATCCCTTCACTGAAATCCGATCGGTATTTTTCACCTTCGGGTCTTCGGGCGGTGCGGATGTGGGTTTTTGTCGCAATAAACAACCTTGCGCGGGCGTTGGGGGCATGATTTTTGGCCGAAGGCGATATTCCCAGCCGTGAGAAGACCTCTCCGAAGTATTTTTGGCTTGGCCCGTAAATATTTGATGTGTCAATATATGTGATCCCCCTGTGGAGGGCTTTTTCTATGATGGGTAACGGATCGACACCGCTTGCCGGCCATTGGATCGAAGCCTGGCCGCCGAGCCCCAATGTGGTGACATGCCTTTTTGTGCGTCCCAGCAGACGTTTTTCAAGTTCTGTCATGGTTGAGCCCTCCTTATTATATAAGCATATTCAAATTGAAAATAACCATCCTTCCGAATTTGACAAAAAACTGAACCGGCATGCATATATAACGTGCAGTATTTATAACATTACGAAATATACCACAGAGAATATCGATTAAGCCACAGGGGTTTCATGATAACCTTGTTTTTGAAATAGATTCTAAATATAAGCCCCCATTTCCGAGGATAAGGTTTTGCTTTCTTGCAGGTGACAAGAAGTTCATATTTTCGTTTGTTACGGATTATGCTTATATTTGGTCCAAACATGGTTATGTTGCCCTTCATCACAATAAACGATATCGCGGCTGTAAGCTGAGTTCACTTTTCACATTATGACGTCTTTTAATCCATTCTTGCCGGATTTCGGCTTTTTTAGTATAAAGATTTATAGCGTCACAAGTTACATGATTGGCAAAATCGTGTGCAGGTTGGGTGAGCGTTTGTTTTATCATCTATATGTCTCTAGTATGTCAATTTTATAGACGGAGTCTGTATCCGCCCTTACCGAAACATGACGGTGTGCTGATATTCACCCGGTCATACATCCGGCTTATGCAACTCTATACGAAGCGCCGTCAAGATTGACTGATCTTGGTTCGAATACATGATTCACCAGCGCTTCCGGGGAGATCGCCATGAGAATGAAGTTTTTGTTTCTGATACTACTCTTAATGCCGTGTCTGGGCTTTACTATTCAGAAAGCGGATTATGTTCTGGTAAAAAAAACAGAAGCCAAGTTGCATTTGATCAAAGACGATGTGATCTTCGAGTCGTTTAACGTGGTGTTCGGCGCAAACCCCCAGGGGCACAAGAAAGAACAGGGTGACAACCGAACGCCGGAGGGATCCTATATTCTCGAGTATAAACTTGAAAACTCCGCCTTTTACAAGGCCATACGAATATCTTACCCCAATGCGGCGGATATTGCCTGTGCAAAGGCCAGGGGCGTGAACCCCGGCGGTCGGATCATGATACATGGCCAGCCGAATGCATACGGGCATATTTCCCACATTTTGCAGCGGAGTAACTGGACCAACGGCTGCATCGCGGTTACCAATGCCGAGATGGACATAATTTGGGAGGCCGTAGATGAAGGCACGCCCATTACCATCCTCCCATGAGAGTGGTTGTTTTCCAAACGATGTCCTTGTTCGGGGATAAGGATTTGGAACTCAGACCCTTTTGGTTTGCAGTGCGATGCCGCACCAGTTGTTTTGTGACAATGTTTTGAGGCGTTTATAGTGCGGGGCGGGATATGCGCTCAAGAGATCGGCCAGTTCGTGTTCGCGGAAGCCGGAAAAAATCAGCAGGGCCCCTGGCAGACAAATTTTTTGAATTTCCGGTTCGAGCTGGATCAGGGTGGGGTACCGCAGGTTCGCCAGAACCAGGGAAAAAGAGTTGCATGACGCGTCGAGTGTCGCATCCGTGATTCGGATACAGTTTCCCAGATTGTTTAAACGCACATTTTCCAAGGCTTCGACGCGGGCGCAGGCCTCTATGTCGGTGCCCACTGCCTCGGTGATCCCCTTCAGACAGGCGGCAATCGCCAGCACGCCCGAACCGGTTCCGATATCCAGTGCCCGGGTGGCCTGTCGGGTACCGGATGAGTTTTGGGGAAGGGTCCGGTTTTCAAACGCCCATGCCATAAGTTGCAGGGCAATGCGGGTGGTGGCGTGATCGCCGATTCCAAAAGAGACCCCAGGCGCGATTCGGACCACGATCTCTTCCGGCCCGGCCATGTAAAATACATCCGGCGGTGTCAGGATAATGCCACCGCCGATATGCACCGGTCTTTTGTAGGAGATTTCCAGGAAGCTGTGTCCCAGGAGATGAGTATAAACCAATCGGTTTTTGGATATCAACTGTCTGATGACCTGCCGGATAATCTGACCTGAAACAGAATGCTCGGCAGTGATCGCGCGTTCCAGGTCCAATGGGGTGTACTTGCGGTCCGATGTGTGAATCAGGTCCATGATCAGGGCTTCGAGAGGTTGGGGCATATGGTTGTTCTTTTCTATATATCTGATTTTGAATATGATTTGGTGGGGCGGTTCAAGTACTCGGAACCGGGTTCTCCCTTGGAGAGCGCGTAGATCCGGACAGGCGTCTCAATCCCTTTGAGATATACTTCGCCGCGGTTATAAACCGGCCAGAGGGTGTCGATCATTTCCCGGGTTTTTTCTCCAAATAAAATCTCGCCGCCTTCCGCGTGCTGGGCAAGCCGGGCGGCAAGATTGGTGACCGCGCCGCTCGCTGTATAGGTCATGCGTGTGCTCAGGGTTCCTGTCAGGCGTGTCATGCCCACAAGGGCTTCGCCGGTATTGATTCCCATGTTTACGTTGACGGGTTTAAAATCCGGCGCCATCTCCCGTTTGATTTCCCGGTTTCTTTGCTGAATGTCGATTGCCGCCTTGACGGCGTTGATGGCGTTGGTCCTTGGGTTGTCATCTTTAAAAATGATCATCAGGCCGTCTCCGGCTGTTTCATTGATGTCCCCGTGCGAGCGGTGGATGGGGTCTACGAAGCTTGAAAAAATCCTTTCCACCAGCATGTTGGCCTTATCATCGGATTGGTCAATAGTAAGACGGGTATATCCTTCCAGATCGACGAACAAGACACTGACCTCTTTCTTTTGTTTTTCCTGGTTGATCAATTCGGGATTTTGTTCGACCATCCTGCGCACCGAATGCGGAACAAACGGTGACATGTTGCTCAACATCAAATTAATACGGATTTTTTCCTGGGTAATGGCCCAGTGTTTTTTTGCACCCTCAAGAAGGTTCCCCACTGTTTCCGCAAAATCCTGCAAAAGGAAAAACTCTTTTCGTGAAAAATGTGTTCCCGGTTTGGCAACAACACTTATCACGGCAAGTATTTCATCTTTTTTGAACACGGGCATTACGGCTTCCGGTCCAATAGCGACAGTTGTGTCGTCATGTCTGATAACCGGTTCTCCCGCGGGAACGATCACCGCTTTAAGCTTTGCGATCGCTTTTTGGATGGCGGGTCTGTGGCGTTTGCATTTCAGACAATTCACGGGCCTGTCGTAAAGGGCGCATTCCAGGGGTCGTGTGTATTTTCCGGCCTCGGGGTCCAGCAGCAAAATGCAACACTCCATGGCAATCGGAATGATATCCCTGAGTTCGGATCTCATCTTTTCAAGAATTTCGTTTGCTTCCAGGTAAGGGGCAACTTCCCTGGTTAACCGGCGCTGGGCTTCGAATCTTTCCTTGTAATATTTTTTCATACGTTTTCTGCCTTTCGAATCCGGCACCGCAACCCCCGCAGACGGGGTGTGCAAAAGGCTTTCCCAATCGTTGCCGTAGTGGTGAGAAGGTTAAGATTGGATCGTTCCCATCTGTAAAGAGATGCTGCGTCAGCTTCGGGAAACCACCACCCAAGGCTTGCGTACACCGTATCTTTCCGGATATCCGGGCTCACCCGGGCTGTCTGCCGGATGCTTCCGGAGGAAGTTTCAATGAGCAGTAGATCTCCGTTGACTACCCCATGTATGGCTGCGGTCTCCGGGTGTACGAGGGCTTCGGGATCCGGATTTTGTTTTCGCAGCGACTCGACCCAGCGATAAGATGAAAGCAGGTAATGGGCCGGTTTACAGGTTGTCAGCCACAGGGGAAAATCAGCATTTTCTTTTGTTTCCGTGTTGCAGGATGGTAGCGCCGGCAGGCCGAAATCTTCGGCGCGGCCAAGGATCAGCTCAACTTTTCCGGAGGGTGTTTTAAACCCACCGCTGGCGTATTTTTTGTAGGTTTCAGGCCCCTGCAGATAACCCTTTTCCGAGAATCTCTCAAAAT
>SLIE01000005.1 GCA_007135795.1 Desulfobacterales bacterium | reverse complement strand
TCTGTTGCGGATACCGCCGACAGGCAGGTGGCATTAATGGTCGATGCCAATACCAGCAGGGGGCTTCCCGCCGATCTGGTCTGCGCAAACGAGGCGGAAAAACTTTTTCACCATGGGTTCAAAGCCATGTCCATCAGTGCTTCCGCATTAACCGCCGAGGCATTGAAAGCAACCATGCCCGCGATGTCCTTTTCCCGTTCCACGGAATCTCACAACCAGGATAAAGTCAGCATGGGCACGATTGCCGCACGCGATGCCCTGCGCATCTGCGATCTGGTCGAAAAAACCCTGGCCATCGCCATACTCACATCCGTGCAGGCCTGTGAGATAAGGGGTGGCATCAATAAACGGCCCCGACTGGAAAAACTCGTGCAACAGGTTCGAAAAATTGCCCGGCCGGTTATTGAAGACAGGCCCATGGACGAGGATATCCGCAATATTGCATCAGCCATTGGCACCGGAATATTTGCATCTCCCCGGGCGTGACCCGGACGCCGGAAAGCCATAAGGATCAGAAACAAATGAGAAAGCAGGATGACCCATCCAGAAGCTGCGAGACAACGTTTGTGGTGCCATTTTCCGACCTGGATCCGATGAAAGTGATGTGGCATGGCAACTACTTCAAATACTTCGACATAACCCGGGACAACCTGTTTCGAAAGCTTGGACTCGACCTCTACACGATATCTGATGAGACCCGGTACATCTTTCCGATTATCCGCAGCAGCATCAAGCACGTCTACCCGCTGCGGTTCAGGGATGAGTTTGTCTGCAAGGCGGTTATAAAGGAGATCAACTACAAGATCACCATTGCATTTGAAATCCGTCTGACCGAAAGCAACCGGATGAGCGCCAAGGGGAAAAGCGAACAGGCCGCGATAAAAATTCCGGAAATGGAAACCATGCTCAGAATACCGGATGAAATCCGGCAATCATTGGGGTTTTAACCATGAATACACATACAACAGCGGCTTTTATCACCGGGTATGAACGAATCGGTGCCTGGTCGGATGTTCTGGACAGAATCAACGTATTCCCGGTCGCGGATGGGGATACAGGACGCAATCTGATGATCAGTTTAGCGCCGCTTCGCGCCTTGAACAATCAGAACCCGCAAAAAACCATCCAGGAACTTCTTTTTTCGGGCCGGGGAAACTCCGGCAACATTGCCATCCAGTTCATCACCGAAATGCTCAAAGCCGGATCGTTTGAATCACTCCATGCGGCGGCAAAGGCTGGAGGAAAAAGCGCCTGGAAAGCGGTCAACAATCCCAAAGCGGGGACCATGCTCTCCGTACTGGACCAGTTTGCGGAAGCGATAGAACACCTCAGAGACCAGGAAGATCTGGAAAATCACCTTGACGCGGTTGTTGACCGGATTCAGGGCGCGGTGCACGAAACCACGGAACTGCTCCCCGAACTCAAGGCAGCGGGCGTTGTGGATGCCGGCGCCTTGGGCATGTTCCTGTTCCTAGAAGGGTTTTTGAGAGGCCTTTGCAACCGGAAGGAAAACTTCCGGGCGATTCAGGATGTTTTTGTCAACAGACTGACCATATCCGAAACGCTTGACAAATCCTCGGAAGATGGCTTTTGTGTCGATTTCGTCGTGCGCATGGGAGCAGATTCAAGCCGATCCCTGCGGAACCTCACTGAATCGAATGAAAGCGTCATGGTTCACATGTTCGAGGATTACGCAAAAATTCATCTTCACACATCCGACGTGCGGACGCTGAAAGAAAAAGCCCAAAGCATGGGCGCCATTGTTCAGTGGAGCCAGGACGACCTTTCCGAACAGGTAAGAAATTTCTATCTGCCGGCAATGCAGACCCAGGTCCATATCGTCACCGACGCAGCGGGATCGCTTACCCGGGAATTTGCCCAGCGTCTGGGAATATCGCTTCTGGAAAGTTACGTCACGCTTGGTGAAACCTGCACCCCCGAGACAAGCGTGATTCCCGAAGAACTTTACAAGGCCATGCGAAACAGGATTAAAGCGTCAACGTCCCAGGCTTCCGTGTTCGAACGGCACCAGCACTATGACCGGCTCCTGAAGCAATACGAGAAGGTGCTTTACCTGTGCGTCGGCTCTGTGTATACCGGAAACTACCAGGTGGCCATGGAATGGAAGGAACAAAACGATCCCGACGATCGACTGACTGTAATCGATAGCGGCGCGGCTTCCGGCCGGCTTGCCGCGGCAGTGATCACCACGGCGCAATACGCTGCAGGCAATCCGCAACCGATGCCGAACCAGATAATTGAATTTGCCAGAAACGCCGTGGAAAAAAGCGGGGAGTATATTTTTCTCGACGAACTGAAATACCTGGCCGCAGGCGGACGAATGTCCAAAACCGGCGCATTCTTCGGCGACCTGCTGAACATGAAACCGGTTGTCACCCCCACGGCCACGGGTGCGGAAAAGGTCGGAATCGTTCGTAACGCCGACGCCCAGGTCCGTTTCGCCATGGACAAGCTTTTGAAAAACCTGGAGGATCAATCAGAGGCATTGATCCTGCTGGAATATTCCGACAACCGGCAATGGATCGAAGAACGGGTTATGGTCGAAATCAAAGCGTCCTTCAAATCCTGCAAAATCCTTGTACAACCGCTTTCCCTGACCTCCGGTGTGCATATCGGCCCAGGGGCATGGGCTGTGGCCTATTATGGCAATCCGCCGGGGCAACCTGGAAGTAAGGCCACAAAGCACTGACCTGTGCGTACTGAGAGCTAATTTAGAAAATGACGTCAATCC
>SLIE01000293.1 GCA_007135795.1 Desulfobacterales bacterium | reverse complement strand
CCACGGGCAATACCCGGTGCCACCCGGTTGAAATCGATCATTTTGTATGGTCAGAGGGCTGCTGGTGTTATGTACGTCAACATTTGAACACAAACTAGAGCATTTTGTTTATACTAATTTTCCTGTGCTCTGTTTGACCTATGTGATAAAAGGTAATGTGCATTGCCAGAAAACAGGCTTGCAATTACCGAAAATGACGCGCACAAATACCAGCACGTTACCGAACAACAAGCTATACTACATAATACAAAGGCTCTTCCCATGCAATTAAAAAGGCTTGAAATTTCCGGTTTCAAATCCTTTGCAGATAAATGCGCAATTGATTTTCCCCCGGGGATTTCCGCTATTGTCGGCCCGAATGGCTGTGGTAAAAGCAATATCATCGATGCAATCAAATGGGTGATGGGTGAACAGAGCGTGAAGCAGCTCCGGGGCAAGGCAATGGGGGATGTCATATTTGCAGGAACGGACAAAAGAGCGCAACTGAACATGGCGGAAGTCTCTCTTGTCATTGCCGGCCATGACAGCAGTGCTATCGAAAATATTGGCGACTATACGGAAATCATGATTACCCGACGGCTTTACCGATCAGGGGAAAGCAATTACCTGATCAACAGGCAACCCTGCCGTTTGAAGGATATCAATGATATTTTTCTCAGGTATTCCATGGGATCCAGATCCTGCGCCATTATACAACAAGGAAATATCGGGGCGATTACGGATACCAGCGCAGAAGAACGACGGACGTTTATCGAAGAAGCTGCTGGTGTTGTCCGGTACAAGGCCCGCAAACAGGAGGCCATGGCCAAGGTAAACGCCACCCGGCAAAATCTTTTAAGACTGAAGGATATCTTGAAGGAAATCGAGAACAGGCTCGCTGAATTATCCTTTGAGGCGGAAAAAGCCAGACGCTACCAGGATGGCCAGGCAAGTCTGAAAAATGCCGATATGCTTATCAGTACTTACTATCATGATCAATATACGCAAAAGATTGAATCAACGGAAACCCTGCTGCATCAATTAAATGAAAAAACAGCATATAAAAGTGAGGAGATCAAGGCGCTGCATGCAGCCCTCCAGGAAATCGAATCTCAACGGCAGGAAAAGGAACAAAAAATAGCCGATAAAAAAGCCCGAAAAACAAAAGAACAACAAACCACCGAAAAACTGGAGTACGATCGCAAACACCTGCAAAATGAAGAAACCCGCCTATCCGCAGAAAATATCGGACATAACCGCTCCCTCGAACAACTGAGTATCAAAAACCTGAAAAACGATAAAGAACTTGCAGAAGAGTATCAAAAACAAAAAGCCTTTCAAGAACGGATTCTATCCCTGAAATCTGAATTAGACGTTGAGAAGCAAGTCACCTCCGAACACAAAGAAAAACTTTCGGAACAAACCTTTATGCTTGATGAAAAAAAAGAGCGTTTAATGGAAATGTCCAGCCAGCATGCCCGACACCAGAATATTTTCCAGAACGCTGCCGTAAACAGTGAAAATCTCGAGCGACGGATGAACCGGATTGAAAAAGAGATGGACCAGGCCGGAACGGATGTGTCCAATCTTGCAGATAAAGAAACTGAAACCCGTACGCTGTTGGAAAACATCGTGTCAAATCTTGAAATTCTGGCAGACCAAACCGCGTCTTGCCAAAGTGTCCTGAAGACCAAAAACGCCGACCTTTCAGAAAAGATAAAAGAGGGAAACCGACTTGATAATGAACGCAGCAAATACAAGGCCAGGCTGGGAATGCTCAAAAAGATGGAATCGGGATTCGAGTGGTACAAAGATGGTGTCAAGGCAATCATGAAAAGCCGGACAGGCCCCGATGACCAGGGACGTATCCTGGGAATTGCCGCTGAAATCATCGAACCTGTTCCCGGTTTTGAAAAGGCGGTTGAAGCAGCCATGGGCGAAGCATTACAATATATAATTGTAAATGGCCATGATGCCGGCGTGGATTACATCGATTTTCTGAAAAAAGAAAAAGCAGGCCGAAGTGGCTTTATTCCACTTGATCATTGTAATGACAAGCAAGCGGAACTGGTTACTCCTTCAAATGACGGATCAAGTCACCCGTGCATGATCGCAAACCATGTTGATGTGCACCCGGACTTTGAGGCGGCTTTTAAAAACATGCTATCCGGCATTGCGGTGGTTGATGATATTGATCAGGCAATTTTGATGTGGCAAAATGAAAAACCATTAAAAAAAATTGTTACCCGGCAGGGGGATATCGTTTCTGCCGAAGGTTTTATCGTTGGGGGGAGTAGTGACCAACTTGCCGGAATACTGGAAAAGAAACAGGAAATACGAAATATTCAAAAGGAAATCGATTCCCTGGATGAAACTATCGGTGCTGAAAAAGAAAGCCAGAAAAAACTGGAAGTGGAAGTAAAAGGGCTTGAAAACGGGCTTTCGGATTTGATTCAAAAAAAATTCAAACACGAAACCGATCACCGGGAAGCAGAAAAAACACTTTACAAAACTGCTGAGCAACTGAAACATGCCCGCCGCCAAATGGAGATCTCCGGACTTGAAAAAATAAGACTTGAAGGCGAAAAAGAGGACATTGTTTCAGAAATGGAACACCATGAACAAATTCTGGCGGAAATGTCATATGAGATTGAAACTGAAAAATCGGAGATTTCGAGAATTACCAGTGCCATTGAAAATCTCAGGGAAACGCTCAGGACCTTCGACAATCGAACTATCGACCTGAAGCTTGACTTGACCCGGCTCGAAGCTGAATTG
>SLIE01000053.1 GCA_007135795.1 Desulfobacterales bacterium | reverse complement strand
TTATTTGGCGCACAAGCAGCAGCAGCGGTTTTCGGCTTTTTTTTCTTCAGACATATACGATCCTTACGGGCAAACGCACACAGGCCCGGATTGTTGTATTCCTTACAATTTAAAGGATTGTATAATGGGCATACTGGATTTTGTTTAGACATTGATTACATCCTTTTTTACCGTTTTTGTAATTTTATCATACTTCGGGGAGGTTCACAAGACGCTTTTACTTCCATGCAATGTTGGGGTTCTTTTCAAAGTGTCTTTGAAATCAGATTCTTTTTGACAACTGTGGCGCTAAATGCCATAAAAAAAATTTGCGATTAATTTAATTAAATTGCAGCATTTTGCAGAAAGTAACTTTTTGCTGTAGCCATTATCCTCATGCGTTCGAGATCAAGGGCAAATTCTCCCGGGCGGCACCGGGGCATTGACCTGGCAACCGCATGAGATTGCTTATATCTCTATGGCTCGCTTCGATGCGCCTTGTGATAAACGGCAGGTCATAGGTCGATCATTCTGCGCTTCGCCAAGAAATATAAGCAACCACCTGCAATTGTTGGTACGGGTAAATACCTGGTACCCCCCGGTCGAAATGATCGTTTTATATGGTCAGAGGGTAACCGGTATTAACGATACCATTTTAATTTTGTCGAGGCGACTCAGGGAACGAAATGTACTGCGTTCTCCGGAGTCATGAGGATGTCGCAACAGGAATTTTGCCGGAGGTGATTCCGCGTTTTGACTTGTGACAACCTGAGGTCTTATATATCACTTATTAATCGGAAATTTATGTACGAAACAGCTAAAAAAACACAGTTGTTGGAATTAAATAGTGAAATCCGGAAGGTAATCGATGCCGTTGCAGCAATTTCACCTGTGTCACCAGAAAAGGTTTCCGGGTGGGAAGATATGTGCAAAATGTCTGAAAGTCGTCTTGAAGACGATCTTTTGCGCATGGCGGTTGTGGGCACGATAAAATCCGGAAAGAGTACGTTTATCAACAGTCTTTTTTCAGGTGATTATTTAAAAAGAGGCCCCGGTGTCATTACTTCCATTGTTACAAAGGTTCGCGCCTCCAAAAACCTGAAAGCAAAATTGTATTTCAAATCATGGAACGAAATCAATACGGAGATCGAGCAATCTCTGCGGATATTTTTTTCTGCCGGCATGCGGACGAGAAGCGAGCCGTTTGATATTCGCGATGCGGAAGACCGGAGCTGGTTGCGGTCAGCGCTTGAAAGCCTGGAATCGAAACACCTGGTCACCAATGACACACGCAACATGGATCATGTTCTGCTTGGCGCTTACCTCACGGGTTATCCGGATGTCAAAGAGATTGTTTCCGAGGAGGACAGGACCGTTGTCTACGAGAATGACAAATTTGCCTTACACCGGGATTATGTTGGCTCAGAGCACCTTTCCGCCTATTTGAATGATATCAAGCTTGAAATTGACACTGACTCGCTTGAACCAAATATTGAAATTGCAGATTGCCAGGGGAGTGATTCCCCTAACCCGCTTCATCTTGCAATGATCCAGGATTACCTGCAGCGTGCGGATCTGGTGGTATATATTATCAGCAGCAGGACCGGTCTTCGCCAGGCGGACATTCGTTTTTTATCGATGATAAAAAATATTTCCGGAATGAATCATGTTTTATTCGTCGTTAATTCGGATTTTAATGAGCATTCATCAATCAAGGATCTTCAGCGTGTGGCGGGCAAAATCCGTGAAGAGCTCGAAATGATTGTTTCCGAACCCTCGATTTATGTTTTTTCTTCATTGTTTTCACTTTTTTCAAGCAGCAAGGAAACTCTCGCGGAAAGAGACCTTATGCGCCTCAATCAGTGGGAGATGGACGAAGCGCTGATCTCTTTTTCGAATAACGAGGAAAAACGGTTTCAACGGGATTTTCGTCAAATGATCACCGAGCAGCGATATGCTATCCTGCTGAAAAGCCAGCTGCATTTGTTGAATTTCCTGACCTCGGATATTGAGAATTGGTTGAATATCAACCGTGAAGTGCTAACCACAGATCAAGCAGATGCCGCAGGGGTGCTTGATAAAATTGAAAAACAGCAGCAGCAGACCGACCAACTCCGGTCGATGATAAAAACCACGCTGGACGGATCGGTCATGCAATTGAAAAAAGAGACCCGGTCCCAGGTGGACAAGTTTTTTGATATTCGCTACGGGGACTCCGTGCCAGGGATTATTGAATACGTCCAGGGGTATCATTTCGGATATGAACAAACCCGGCAGCTACTTGAAAAGGGTGATTTTTCCGATGCCCTGTCTGCCGTTTTTCAGGCTTTTAAACGGGATCTTGACAGGTATGTCGCTGAAAATGTCAATCCGGTTCTCATCAGCTTTATAAAAAAGAAGGAAGATGAAATTGCCAGGTATTTCGAGAATCTGTCGGGCCCGTACAGTAAGAAGATCATGGAATACCGGGAAGGAGATTTTCAGCCTGAGAAAGAAAACCTGCATGTCGATCTGGACACAATCAAGAAAAAGCAAGGACTTTCAGTGCCGTCCGCTGCTGCCACGCTTGATTATACAGGCACGCTTAAAACTGAAGCGTTCATGAAACTCGGTTGGTACAGGTTTGCCGGTGCTGTCAAAAAAATGTTTAAAAAAGACATCACCCCCGCAAACAGGGATTTGCCGGCTTTAAAGGCTGGCATCAGACGAATGAAGAAAGAGACGGAAACATCACTGATTTTCCATTTTAAAAATTACCGGGAAAATATTAAATTCCAGT
>SLIE01000469.1 GCA_007135795.1 Desulfobacterales bacterium | reverse complement strand
AATCGATAAGCTGGGCGATCTTTTTACGGTTAATATATTTTTTACCGACAGTGTCGTAGAATCTGCCATTTGGATAACGCTTGATCACGTACATGACTACACCTCCTGATTTGTCGATGCGTGAGAAACCATACAGAAGACAACGGCACCATAGCGGAAAGCACTTTAACGACTTGCCATGCCGTTTCAGCATCACGATGACAATCGCCTGAAAATGTCTATTATTGAATTGAACAACAAACACTTTACATGATATCACTCGAAAAATGATGTCTATTTCTACCGCATCCATACTGCTTGATTTTTGTCGCACATCCATTGAATTATTATTAGAAATAATATGACACGTTGCGATACTGTCAAGAATTTAACAGCATGACGGGTGAGCGTATCTCTTTCGTTAACGAACTAAAACCGGGAATTCACCATGCGTGATCCCTTCAATTATCGAAATGTTTGATTAAATAACAGGTGAGAACAGAGGATATCTTTCAATGACTTCATCAGGGACTTCATCAGACCTTGATAACCCTGTAATAGAACGCGCGCTTGTTCTATCCGGCGGAGGCGCCAGAGGCGCTTACCAGGTCGGCGTTATTAAATACCTGAATGAACTTGGCTGGATACCGGACATGATATGCGGTACATCCATCGGGGCGATCAATGCTGTCGCCTGGGGATCAGGAATGACGGTTGATCAAATATCCGCACTCTGGTTTATGTATGATCGAAAAAAGATTCGACGGTTTTCTCTGCGAGGATTTTTAAACACGCTTAAAAATCGTCGCAAATACTCACCGCCAGCAGATATCCGAAGTATACGGACCGTTCTTGAGACCCATATCGACATCCATGCGCTTAGAAAAAGCAAAACCCGCATCCTTATCAGCGCCTTGAATATGAAAACAGGGCAGATCCGCTACTTCACCAACAAGATCATCGATATCCACCATATAATGGCGGCAACGGCCATACCCATGGTTTTCCCCTGGCAATACATTGACGGTATACCGCACTGGGATGCCGGTCTGATGGCCAATACACCCATTGCACCTGCGTTGGCCTTAAATGCACGGGAAATCATCGTGGTGCTTCACTCACCGGTCGGCGCTTTTGAAACAGACGAGCCAAAAACAGGAAAACAGGCTCTAAATCTCGCAGTGGAGCATATGCTGATCGGTTCCTACACCGCGCTTCTTCCGGATAACACATGGCGACTGACACCAAATGCCGAAGTCTTCGACACACCCCGGTATGGTTCTCCGGGACTTGACCTTTCCTTAAATGACGTGACGCTCCGGATAGTGGCACCCCCTGAAATACTGGGAATCGAGTCGATGTTCAATTATTCGATGGCTCAGGCAAAAAAACTGATAAATGAGGGGTATACGAATGCCAAAATGCAATTGGGCCCCTTTTTGGCATAACTTGTCTTGACCAAATAGTATCCTCACTCCCTCACTGACCTTTATTTTAACGTTCAAAAACAGATCGGAATGCCGAGTAGAGGTAAATGCCATGTCCACCATCCGGAAACAGATCATTGAACTCCTTGAAAGCGGCGATCATGACGCAAGAGAGATTTCCCAACTTTTGAGCATAAGTGAAAAAGAGGTCTATACACATATACCGCATATTAAAAAGTCGGTATTGGCGCAGGGGAAAAAATTGATCATTATTCCTTCTTCATGCCTGATATGTGATTACCAGTTCAAGGATCGAAGCCGCCCTGAAAGACCGGGCAAATGCCCCAGGTGTAAAAGCGAGCGCATCCAAAACCCCCGATATTTAATTGAATGACCGGGCGAACGCATATCAGGCCGACTGTTTCTTAAAGAGCACCTTTTCCAAAACATCGAGATAAATACTTTCAATCACGGCTTTTCCGATGCCATTGAGCAGCACGAAGTGAATCATCTTTCCTTCCTTTTTTTTGTCACGGGCAAGGGCATCCATAACCTTGGAAACATCCAGATCTACAGCAGTGGGAAGATGAAAAGATTCTAATAAATTTTTCAAACGCAGCACATCTCCGGGCTGCAGGAGATTTTTTTCAAGGGAGAGATTTGCCGCCGCCATCATTCCGATGCCAACCGCTTCGCCATGCGGCATACCGATCGTCTTTTCAAGCGCATGCCCCAGGGTATGACCGAAATTGAGTTTTCGCCGCTCTCCCCGTTCCCTTTCATCCCGGTTCACAATGTCGGCTTTTATCATCACGGACCTGTGCACGATATCCTCAACAACCCCTGGGTCGTCCATCTGTTTTTTAATATCGAAATTTTCAAGTATCTCGAAGTATGAATGATCTGCAATGGCAGCATGTTTTATGATTTCCGCAAAACCGCATGAAAGATCGACCGGGGAAAGCGTGGGAAAGAACTCAGGATCACAAACAACCAGTTCAGGTTGGTTGAACGTCCCGATCATATTCTTGTAGCCCATGAAATTGAACCCGGTTTTCCCCCCCACCCCGGCATCCACCTGGGCAAGCAAGGTCGTCGGCATATAACCGAAACGCACCCCCCGCATATACGTGGAGGCTACAAAACCGGTTATATCACAGACAATTCCCCCCCCGATCCCCAAAAGAAATATGGAGCGATCCGCCTCGATCGATACAAGGCGCTCATAGATCATTTGCACCGTATCGAGGGTCTTGTGCCCTTCTCCCGTGCCCATTGTTATAATCGTTTGGGCTGGTGGGAACCGGTCTTCATAATAATGCCTGACATTATCATCGGTTAGAATGATCAGGGGGGACCCATTGGGCAGGTATTGGGTGATGGTATCCATGACCCTGCCGACCAATATCCTCGACGAACCGGTTTGCCCGGAAATTTCATGTATTTTCAATTCTGTCTCCTGAAAAACAACTACCCGTTACAGTTCTCTTCCTTCGGACACTTCAAATATCGCCCTGACCTGTTTGCAAAGAACTGCAAACTGATCGGGTAACAGCGACTGCCCACCATCGCATTTTGCCGTTTCAGGTGCGTGGTGTACCTCGATCATCAAGCCGTGTGCACTCACTGCCGCAGATGCCCTTGCCAACGGCATTACCTGGTCCCGGTACCCGGTGGCATGACTCGGGTCGACAATTATGGGGAGATGACTCAACCGTTTAACAACGGGTACGGCTGAAAGGTCAAGGGTGTTTCTGCTGTGCCTTACAAAAGTACGGACCCCGCGCTCGCAAAGAATCACGTTCGTGTTGCCTTCAGTCATGACATATTCGGCGGCCATTAACCATTCATCAACTGTGGCGGACATGCCGCGTTTCAAAAGTATCGGTTTTTTCGATTCCCCGGCGCGTCGAAGCAGGCTGAAGTTCTGCATGTTCCGGGTGCCGATTTGTATAATATCAGCGTAGGCTTCTACCATGTCAAAACAGCTGAGATCCATTACCTCGGTTACAATCGGAAGCCCGAATGTTGCTTTTGCTTTTGCCAGTATTTTCAGACCTTCCTCGCCAAGGCCGTGAAACGAGTAAGGGGATGTACGAGGCTTGAACGCACCGCCGCGGAGGATATCGCCCCCGGCCGCTTTCACATGCCCGGCTATGGCCATAACCTGCGCTTCGCTCTCAACGGCACACGGACCGCCGATGATGACCAGCGCATCCCCCCCGATCGAGACATCCCCGACACGAACAATGGTATCGACCGGATGAAACTCCCTGCTGACAAGTTTGTAAGGCTTGGTAACCGGTATGGTTTCCTTGACACCGGGCATAGACCGGAAGAGGGCATCATCAACAGCTCCCTTGTTATACAGAACACCGATCGAAACCCGCTCACCCCCGGGAATAGGATGTGCGGTATATCCGCAGGTCGTAATCATTCGAATGACATCGTTTACCTGCTCTTCCGTGGCATCACGGTTCATGACGATCAACATGTTACCCCTCCTGCTATCTATAGATTTAGAACCCGGTTACAATACCCAATGGATCAAGCAAAAAAAAAGCCGCGGAGTCCTTTCGGCCCCGCGGCTTTTTCTGCCAGATATATACTTCGAATTACAATGGTATCGGCCCTGGGACGCAAATACAGGTGTCAGTGATTCGCCACCAGTACCATGCCACTGTAAAATCAAATTTAATTCCACAAATTACGCCTGTCATTTGAAACTACACCCACCTTCAAAACAAGAGTTTGAGAAATCAGACAATCAGCGAAATCGCATCAAGATGATTGTTAAGTTATTCTTTAGAAACAATTACACATTTCGTCAAGAAAAATTATTCTCCCCGTTTTACATCCGGGGCGGAGATTTTTTTCATCGCATAGCGTAACTCATACCGAACTTACGGAAAAGCAATAATACTGTAGATGAAACATATAAGTACTGGATTCGGGTTATTACAAGCTATCTCAAAATAATCTAACACCCTCTGGCGGCGTTGTGAGACTCTTCAAAATGCTCACCTATACGTATATGCGCCCCTTTTTCATCGCCTCACCCCTTGCCTGCGGGCGTGATCTTTTTTTGGGATAGCTTGTACCCTACCACCGCATAAGACCCATTACAGCATAGGCAATCAAATAAATGGCCACAATATATCGCAAAAACTTGGGTACAGCAAGTATCAGAATACCCGCCACAAGTGCTATAACATACTGTAATTCAATATACATATGCAAAAACCGCCTTTAGAGAAAGATTTTACCCAAGCACGCAATCGGTAATTTATTCCCCGGTGAACCTGGGACTCCTTTTTTCCAAAAAGGCTGTAAACCCCTCAACGCAATCCTTGGACGTGGAAACGACCTTACTTCCTTGCTCCTCTTTTTTGAGACCTGCATCCATGCCTTCATAAATTCCGGCGCTTATGGCCTCAAGAACACACCTTACCGCAATTGGAGGGCGTTCGGCAAGTTTTTGTGCAAATTGATAAACCGCTTCCATGAATTTTTCCGGGGGATGTATCTCATCTGCCAAACCGATTTCGAGTGCTTCCGGTGCATTGATACGCTTACTGAAAAGAATCATGTCCAGGGCTTTTTGTTTCCCGGTAATTCGCATGAGGCGCTGTGTCCCACCCCAGCCGGGTATAATCCCCAGATTAAGCTCGGTCAGGCCGATTTTTGCCTTGGGGGTATCTATCATGATTCTGAAGTGACATGATATGGCCAACTCCAGGCCGCCTCCCAGTGCATGCCCGTTGATAGCGGCGATAACTGGCTTGGGGAAACGGTCCACGCGGGTCCACAGGCTTTGCCCCATGGGTCCGGATTTTGCCACATTGGCGGCATCAGTGACGTCGAATCCGGCGGAAAAGCACTTCTCTCCCGCTCCTGTCACAATGACAACCCTGATGCTATTGTCCTTTTCCACCGCATCCAGTGCTTTTTCAAAATCCTCCAGGGCCGCGAGGCTCCAGGAGTTTGCAGGCGGTCTGTTTATCGCAATAGTGCCGATATTGTCTTTTACTTCCAAAGTTACATTGTCGAGTTTCATTGGCGTTATCTCCATTAAAAAGATGCAAAGGATCGGTTGAACTGCTGAAAACATGGTCCCTGAAGATTTGTTCAGGCACCATACTCAATGATGATCATATCCCGCCGAAACCCTCATCATCAATTTCAATCGCAGCCGGACATGTATTGGCAATCGCGCTCATCCTGCCCATGGTGCCGGGCAAAACCGTTGATATGAAAAATTCCGCCGTCTTTATCTGACCATTGTAATAGGCGATATCACTTTTTTTGGTCTTTGCATTGTCAAGTTTCTGGGACGCTACTGACGCTCGCCATACAAGCATCCATGCCATAATGACATCACCCATCGCTTCGAGGAAAGGGAGTGAGTGCGCAAAGGCGACCTTGATTTGTGGTGTCATGACGGTTTTACCGAGATGCGTGGCAATCTCTTCAAGCCGCTTGACGGCTTCATCAAGATTGTCCGCCAGAGCTTCAAGCCCGTTGATGCCCCGGGCTTCCTTGACCGTTTTCTGAATTTCATTCAGGAATGTAACAAAAACCGCACCCTTTTTCATTGCAAGCTTACGCCCCAGAAGATCCATCGCCTGAATACCGCTTGTGCCTTCATAAATAGAGGCAATCTTGCAATCGCGTGCATACTGCTCAACCGGAAAATCCTTGCAATACCCCGCACCGCCATACACCTGCATGGCCTGGATGCATACTTCATGTCCGTGAACAGCCAGATAATCCTTGATCAGGGGGGTCAACAAATCATACATGTCAAGGTAGTATTCCCGATCTTCATCGGACGTGGCAATGTGAGACAATGTCCGACACCGGGCAGTATAGTAAAAGAAACTGCGCATGCCGTCCACATAGGATTTCATCCACAACAGGTTTCTTCGCACGTCCGGATGCTTGATAATGGGAACGGATACGGCATCCGCGGAGAAGGTATCCATGAGATCCCTTCCCTGAATACGGGTTCGTGCGTAATTGACCGCCAGCATGTACGCGGCAGATGCATAGGAAAGCCCTTGAAGACCGGTTGCCATTCTGGCGCCGTTCATCATGTGGAACATGATACGCATTCCCTTGCGTTCTTCACCCAGCAGAAATCCGACGCACTTCCCCTTTGTTCCCAATGCCATCGAGCATGTGGCACTTGCATGGATGCCGTGCTTTTCTTCGGTTCCGGTACAAACGATGTCGTTTCTTTCCCCCAGGGTACCATCGTCATTGACCATGTACTTGGGCACGATAAATATGGAAATTCCCTTGCTTCCTGACGGATCTCCCTCGATTCTGGCAAGAACGGGATGAATGATGTTATCACACAGGTCGTGTTCCCCGTTGGTGATAAAAATCTTGTTGCCACTCAACGTATATGTACCGTCATCGTTTTGAACAGCCGATGTTTCCAGTGCACCTACATCCGAACCCGCACCTGATTCCGTGAGCAACATTGTTCCGCCCCATTCGCCGGAAACGAGTTTTTCAATATATTTGTCTTTTTGTTCCTGTGTACCATACTGCTGGATCATTTCGGCGGTACCGTTACCCATGGTGGCATAAGACATAAGCGCCCAGTTTCCGCCCATGAAATATTCGGTCGCCGCACAGGCAACCAGTGGTGGCGCACCCTGACCATGCATTTTTGTGGGAACCTGCAAACTTGCCCACTCCCCTTCGAGAAGCAGTTTATGAACCCGGTGAAAAGAATCCGGTACTTTCACCTCTCCATTACTGAAGCGAACTTCCTGGGTATCCCCTTCCTGCAATGTCGGGAGCATCTCCTTTATGGCAATCTTTCGTGCCTCTGTTATGATCATGTCGCAGGTTTTTCTATTGAAGTCCTTGTAAAGGTCGAATTTAATGAGTTCTTCCCCACCCATCTGTTCCCAGATAACAAAATCGATGTCTCTTCGATCTGCAAGGTCCTGTGCCATATCCATTCCTTTCTGAAAAGTTCGATAAAAATAGGTCCAAATACGCTTACAAAATATATGAAGTTAACGATCACACGAATGAGGCGAAGCGTCATCACCTTCCCGACACCTGAAAAATAACGCATGCTCTGTCTTTTATGTTATATATATGATGCAAGTCAATTATAAATCTAACGAACGTTCGTTTTTTTATTAAAACCAGGACTGATATGCCTATAAAAAGTCGCACTCAGACGGCTTGTATTGAAAGGTGAACAAGCGGTATTACGAATCGAAAATTACAAATCTCAAGCGGGGGTAATGCGTGAGCCAGCGGGTTCTTTTACAGGTAACTGTTGAAAAGATGAAGCATGAAGGGCTGATACCACACATTGAGATTCCAAGTCTCAATAAAACCGTTATGCCCCCCGTGACGATGCATCACAAGCCGGGTGCTATCACTGAAAGTCAGATCTTTGAAATCATCCGGCGGAATAATTGGGTCGTCCATGGCGGTGATTATAGTGGCCGGCCTCTGAATTATTGCCAGCGATTCACCGGATAACGTGTAACTGTTAAAATATTCCTTGGAGCCACTGAAATTACCATAGCGTTCCAGCAATTTCGCTGTAATATCATAGATGCTTTTCAGTTTAAGGATATCCTTGAAATCGTATTTTCCCGGAAACACCGCTTGCTTGCGAATAAGCGACCGTCTCCATTTTTGCAAAAAATAATATCTGAATGACGGACGGGAATCGATCAATCGGGTTGCCCGGGCCGGATCGATAACCGGACTGATGGCAACCGCATGGGCAAGACCTGGAATCGACTCGGTGGCATCTTGTATAGCAAGGCGCAGGATATAATTACCCCCAAGAGAAAACCCCACCATGAAAAACGGCAGGTCTGCCTCGATTCGGGCAACCTGACGAACTGCTTCAAAAACTTCCCTGAAAAGGGATCCGAAAAAGATCCCGGTATTTAAATGATGACTATCCCCGTGATCCCTGAGATTCAGACGGAATACAGAATACCCGCGTTCAAAAAAATAGCGTCCCGTACAGCGAATGTATGTCGAATCCGAACTTCCTTCCCATCCGTGCAGCAGCAGAACAAGCCCCGAAGATTTGGGATTCGGCGAATAAAACCCCAGCAATCGAGTTTTATCGGAAGTCTCGATGATCATTTTCCGTGCCGCGTCAAGCATCGGACTTTTCCCGAGTGCGCGCAAATTCGTACTTGCAAGATAAGACTGAACGAAAGGGTTTTTCAGCAAAGTCGGGGGATCAAATTGGGAATAACTGTTCATGCGACACATCAAGTCCTTGCCGTGAATATAGTTGGCGTTACACTCTTTCTCAATACCGGCCAGACAAGTGATTGAAAGTTGTGCATCTGTGATCCTTGCCTGAAAGAGTCGAGGGATTATTGCGATTTCAGTTGATTGCCTTAATGACATGCAACATCGTTTTCGTCATATTTTGACAGATACCGAATAGCGGTTCATGACCTTCAATAGCCCGAACCCGGAATATGCTCAATTTTGAGCAAGCCATTGTTGAAACCTGTTTTTCACATCCGTGAAATCATTCCATTGAATATGAGAAATTCCGTTTTCCATCAAATACGTTGAAAGAGCATCGCGTGCAAACACAAGATCAGCATGACGCGCCATGTTAAAATCAGTAAGACCGTCTCCAATGACTACTTTTACATCTGCCGGATACCGGTTTATCACAGCGGCTTTATCCACCAGCTCATCACCACCCGCGTAGGCCGAATGAACCCGAAGATGCTTTTCGCTTGCATCCACATCCACTGCGATCACATCATGAACACGTTCTATCAGAGCACCGAGCTTTATTTCCACCATTTTCCGGATACCACCCGACACGATAACCAGCGGGATACCCCTTTCATCCAGAAAATCGATAAAATCCTCAAGGCCTTCACGTATTGGCATTTGTGAAACAAATTCAAGAATTTCTGTACATTTTTGGGATGGTATCTGTTCGATGATCCTTGGCACTGCCTCACGCAAGGTCGTCTCTTTCGCTAAAATCTTCTTTTTAACAGGCTCCCACTGTCCGGGCAAAAATTTGACAAATACTGCTTCAAGGCTTTCCATCGCTGTAATCGTGCCGTCAAAGTCAGAAAAAACGAATATCTTCTTTTTTTGAAATCCTGCCATATGCATAACCCCTTCCGGATTGTTTTCATCAGTCAAACTAATTAATATAACCTATCATACAAGTCCTGTAAAGTCAGACTACTGGCTTTCTTCGACCTTTCCTCAACCCCGTGTCCCACTTCACTCTTCATTAATTTAATTATGACTCCCTGATCAATGCTTTAACGTGTTGGCTGCGTCAAAGGTTGCGTAATTGAAATTTCCAACTGGCGAGTGCCTGAATGTCGACATGGTTGCATGAAAAACGACACGCTGGTCGTCCCTACATGCCCGAACTTCATCAACATCATAAACTTGCAGGATTAGAGCAAGAGGAACATCTGGAACTATTTAAACTTGACATTACCCCACTTCTGGCTATTTTGGTATAAGACAAAAGGCTAAGCACGGCAACAGTTTACCAGTCACTGAATAAAGGAGTTACAATGGATCTGAAGGCGTACTTTGAAAAAAACAAAGGGGTTTCCGTTCTATCGACAGCAGACAATGAAGGCAATGTTGACAATGCAATCTATGCCCGCCCCCATATTATGGATGATGGTAAGTTCGTCCTGCTGATGCGAGATCGACTCTCCTATGCCAACTTGCAGTCCAACCCTAAAGCAGCCTATCTTTTTATGGAAGATGGCCCCGGTTATAAGGGCAAACGATTTTTTTTGAAAAAGGTAAAGGAAGATACGGACCAGGAACTCATCAGTTCGCTTAGAAGGCGGGTATATCACGAAGACATTACAGGTGAAGAAGACACACATGTCGTATTTTTTGAAATCACCCGTGAACTCCCATTGATCGGTTCCAGGAAAAAGTAAGGAACCTTTCACGTAAATATTGAATCGTTACAACGACTCTACGCTTGTTGCGTCTCAGGGTTGGTATCGGAATGGAAACACTCGCTATTTCGATGCCGACTCCGGGACCGACAGAAGGAAAGACTGTGTTGATCAGGGTAAAGACTGCTGCCATTTGAAAAAAACCAACGCCCCGGCTATCGCCCGGATTTTATGCCAGGCAGGGAGCCTGGCGCAACCAGGTTTGACCCGGAGCCGCGGGCATTAAGATGGCTCTTGGAAAACCGTTTCGCTAATTCCAATTAAAACCAAACAGCCACAACGATTCCCACCCGCACAATCTTCCCCCTGGGAGCGCCAGGCTCCTGCCTGGCACGCCTTTAAAACCGGGCAAAGCCCGCTATATTTTTAGGCAGTGCAATAGTAAGGAAAACTCATTTATAATGCTCATAAAAGACTACAAAAAAACCGCTTAATTAAAGTCTTTTCGATCTGAAATCAGCCAGAAATTGCGCAATGGCGGATGCATCCCCCATTGTAATTGCCTCGTCGAGTACCGCTTTCGCCTCTGATT
>SLIE01000532.1 GCA_007135795.1 Desulfobacterales bacterium | reverse complement strand
TGGTCTGATATTGCATATTCGATGCTTGTAAACAAAGCATATCAGTTGTCCAATCGTTCTTTTTTTGTACCTTGACCGGACAGGTTCCGTTTAAAGCGGATAGCATGATACCTGTTTGATTGGGGTGTAATTGAGTCTGGCCGGAGATCACCCTGCCCGTGCGTTTTGCTTTGGCGGACTGGTCGCCGGTCAAATATTTATAAACTTATCTGTCAAAGACTGCAGGCTCACATTGTGTGTTTAATCGGGAGCGTTTTTAATCCCGGCCTGCCGAGGCAGACCAGAAATAAGATTACTGTGTCGCCCTTGGTTTTTACAGATTCCGAAAGGGGGTGTATCTATTGCTAAATTTATCGCAAAAAAGAGAGCTCGTCGATGATCTCCATCGCAAATTTGAGGATAAAAAGGTTTTAATCCTTGTTGATTACAAGGGTTTGAATGTTCCTAAAATGACGGAGCTTCGTGGAAAACTCAGGGAAGTGGGTGTTGAGTTTGTCGTAATGAAAAACACACTGCTTTCCCGGGCCGCAGAAAATACAGATGTAGAACTGATTCGCAGTTCTCTGTCGGGCCCCAATGCAGTTGCCATGAGTTATGATGATCCGGTCGTTCCGGCGAAGGTGTTAACCGAATTCGCTAAGGAAAATGATAAACTTGTGATCAAGCTCGGCGTTCTTTCCGGAAAAGTACTGAGTTTTGCGGATATTAAAGCCTTGTCCGATCTGCCGTCTCGTGAAGTTCTGCTTTCCATGGTGCTTTCCACCATGAACGCAGTGCCTACGAGCCTGGTGCGAGCCTTGAACAACGCGCCGGAGCGACTTCTGTACGCGTTGCAGGCGATCAAAGACCAGAAAGAAGCTGTATGATTTCTTTAATGCGATAAGGTCTGTATCAACTTTTTGTTGAGCAGATTTGTGTACGCATTTAAAACATAATTGTATTTTTAAGTTTTATTATATTTCGGAGGATAAAAAAACCATGGCTGACATTACAAAAGAAGATGTAATCAACTTTATCGCAAATATGACTGTGCTCGATCTTTCAGAGCTGGTAAAAGAACTCGAGGAAAAATTTGGTGTATCCGCAGCGGCCCCGGTCGCTTTTGCAGGAGCCCCCATGGCTGCTGAAGCAGCTGGCGCTGCAGAGGAACAAACCGAATTTGATGTTATCCTTGCAACGATTGGAGACAAGAAAATCCAGGTGATCAAGGAAGTTCGGGCTATTACCGGTCTTGGACTCAAGGAAGCCAAGGCGCTTGTTGAAGAAGCACCCAAGCCTGTCAAGGAAGGCGTTGTAAAAGAAGAGGCAGAAAAGCTGAAAGAACAACTGGAAAGTGCGGGAGCAACCGTGGAGATCAAGTAAAAGGAGGGCGGGTTTTCTAACCCGCCTTTGTGAGATTGGCGGACAGGAATGTCCGCCCTCCAAGACGTGGGTTTTCTAACCCGCCTTTGTGAGATTGGCGGACAGGAATGTCCGCCCTCCATGTTTAAAGACATGAGGTTCTCGACGGATGTTATATTTGGTAGTTAAGCAGCTCAACCCGTATGCAAGAGTCTTTGAGTATGCCCTTTAAGCATTTTGTAAACTTAAATTCGTTGTTGTGATTTCCGGCGCCGGGATTATTCCCGGCTGCCGTTTTTCACGGCCGATATACTAATTTTACGTTAATTTTGGAGAAGAAATGACAGGTAATCCGCCGAAATATAAACGATTCAGGAAAGGGTTCGGTCGCATTGAGTCCATTGTCGATATACCGGATCTGATCGGGATGCAGCGGGAGTCCTATCAACGGTTTCTTCAGATGGGAATCCGGCCGGAAGACAGGCAGGATACCGGTTTGCAGGCTGTTTTTCATTCGGTATTTCCGATCAAGGATTTTACAAACACTGCCTCGCTTGAATTCGTTTCATATCACTTCGGAGATATCAAGCACTCTGTCAACGAGTGCATTAACCGGGGGATGACGCATGAAATATCCGTGCGTATTAAAGTGAGACTGGTTGTTTATGATGTTGACAAGATCACCAACGTATCGAATATCCGGGATATCAAAGAACAGGAAATTTATTTTGGCACCATCCCCCTGATGACCGAACGGGGTACGTTTATTATAAACGGCACGGAGCGAGCCGTTGTCAGTCAGTTACACCGCTCTTCAGGTGTTTTCTTTGACCATGACAAGGGGAAGACTCACTCTTCGGGTCGTATCATATACACCGCAAGAATTATTCCTGTACGAGGGTCATGGATCGATATGGAAGTCGATCCAAAAGATATTGTTTATATCCGTATCGACCGCAGAAGAAAATTCCCTGTTACACTACTTTTTAGAGCCATAGGCTATAATGATCAGGATATTTTGTCGTACTTTTACAACAGGGAAAAAATTTTTAAACAGGACGGCAAGTTCTTTAGAGAGATCAACCCTGAATTTTTGAAAGGGGAGCGTCCGGGTGGAGATATCATAAACCCGGAAACAGGGGAGGTCTTGGTAAAGAAAGGCCGAATGTTTACCAAGCGCGCGATAAGACAGCTTCTGGCCCTTGGTGTCACCACGATTCCCGTGACCGAAGAAGAACTTCAGGAGCGGGTGTTGGCAGCTGATGTACATGATTCCGAAACCGGCGAATTGGTAGCAGGATCGAATGACACGATCGACGCCGACATGGTTGAAAGACTTAAACTTGCGGGAATAGAATTTGTTGAAGTGCTTGTAATGGAAGGGCTGTTTGCCAGTCAGTCCATACGTAAAACACTGCTTTTGGACAAGGC
>SLIE01000310.1 GCA_007135795.1 Desulfobacterales bacterium | reverse complement strand
GTATAAATAACCCCCATTGTATTGAATTCAAAATCACCGATACTGACACGAAAGTTGATGACATAAAAGACATCCGCCAGGAAAGAACGGTCCGCACCCCAGGCAAGCGGCAGGCTAAAAAATAGTATCCCGACCAGTGCCAGCCGCGCAACCCTTACAATCAACCACCTGACCGGGTATGGCTGCTCTTCGAATTCATCTTCCGACAGATCCTCGCTCTTTTCAATATACATGGAAACATCGGATTCTGTCAGAAAACCAAAAAGGATATAGGCCCAGAGCAAAAGCAGGGTTGTTCGCCAAAGGCCGGCATACCATAGCACCGCCATGCCGCCGTATCCCGTCAAATCGGCCAGCAATCCCGTGAAAACAACCACGATCCCGGCTGCAACCGCGAGTTGTCGTGTATACTCAAACCACCGGAACTGTGCCAGCTTCGAGCTGAAACTATTGATATAAAAAACTCTTAAAAAATAAGCCATCCACAACATAAAAGCGACCTGCCCCAACAGACGCCAGGATGTAAGCAAGATACAGTCTGCACAGTAAATCCTGCTGATCAGGAAGTAGATGGTGCCGTAAAAAAAGATTGAAACCAGAAGTATTCGTAACAGCGGGAGAAGCCTTAAAAAAAGACGATCGCCAACATATCGGCGCATGCCCCGCAGAAACACCAACCACCACTGAATCCCCAGAAGCAAAAGAAGTACCTGTATAAAGACTGGAAATAAAATGAAAAACGGCGTTAGCTGGTACACAGGTCGTACGGGATAAAAATGAAAAAACAGGATTGTGCCCATGATGAGCAAGGAGCGCTGGACCAACTGCAGAATCAGGTAGCGATAAAAATAATTCTGCTCGAGCATCCTGGTTTTGATAACCCCCAGGCGTTTTGCCAACAAAAACAGCAGCGCCTGAAAGACAAGAAAAAAAGTTAAAAATGTGACCAGGAAAACCGCGTACGTCTCCCAACTGACATCCTCGGGTTTGTACCAGAAACGGGTGCTAAGCATTTCCCGAATCTCCCCGGAGAAATCCCTGATATCATCCGACAATTCTCCGGAGACCATACGCTGCAGCGGGTTTAACCGCTGCTTCATGATTCGCTCTCGCTCCAGCTGGTATATGGCTCTTTCATAACGGGCGGTCAGCCACTTGACCTCTTCCTCCAGCGAAAGATAACGCTGCAACCAATGCGTATTAAAATCAATCAGCCAATCGAGCTTTTCCCGTTTTGTTTCAAGTGTACCGATCAGTGAATCAAGCAGCTCGATCAGGTGCAGATTGACAGGAATATTTGGCGGTTGTGCTTTTGTATTCTCAAGTTGTCGATTGTAAAACCGTATCTGTTCTTCCGTGGCTTTTTTTACGGTTTCGTACTCCTTGATGCTTTCCGAAAAAGAGGTCAACCGGGCCTCGATGTGCGTCAGTTCAATCCCTTGCCGGATATGCTCCCTGGAAAGGGATTGAATATCGGAGTCAACCGCTGCCAGCATATTGGCCTGATTTGAAATCATTACCTGATGTCTTGTATAAGCCGCACTCAAATCAATGGTGTGCGCCTCGGCCGCTTCAACCCTGCTTGTCAGGTAAACCAGTTTTTCCTCTTCAACCGCCAAAGCTTCACGGAAAGAACGCTCCAGGGCTTCAAAAGGATCCCTGTCCCGCGTGAGTTCCGGCTCTTCAGTCGATTGCTCCAATGGAACAACGGGGGATGCAGACAGTGTCACCGGAGAGAACACAAAGAAGCACAAAACAATGGCAATGCTTTGCAGCAGGGGATAAAAGGCAAATTGGCATGTCAACTTCGGATTTTTCATCAACATTTTCTTCTATAAAGGCTTTACAGGTCCCAAACATCAACATAAATTAAAACTGAAGGGGGTCGTTTATCTACGTGAAACAAAGCCGACCCTGCCCAATAAAGATTAGTATCCTGCGGTTAGATTTTCATCTTTCTTGAACTTGAAGAAAATTCTGGTTTCCGTTGGAATGCGATTATTAAAAGACTTTTTTTCTACCTTTTGAGATAGTATACCCGAAACAATATCGCAAAGGGACAAAGGCAATACCACTCCCGAGGAAAACGCAATTGATTTTTTTTCATTTCTGGGACAACGGGGAATATATCAAAATAATTAGGGTTTCAGATAAATTCTTTGCCAAAAAGATTTCAAAACAATATTTTGTACCATACGCTTTAAACAAAAAAAATTCAATATTATCTGTGCCGGAACGAAAACAGGGATTTTCGTGACGTTCAGGCACTGTCGTACCCCCAATCAGACAACTTGACAAACCACGGGAGAGATAGTCTTTATATTATGAAACACCATCGATTCCCCTGCATCGAAAGCAAAACGGTTGCATCATGAGAAGCATGCACTCGATATATCTCATAAAGCCTTATTTCTCCCAACGCCTGTGGCTGATCATCTTCGGCATCATCTGTTTGATGGCGGTTGATCTGCTGCAGCTTTTCATACCCCGGGTTGTCAAGTGGGCCGTCGACGATCTGGCCACACTCGATCTCGACATGTCTCAACTTGCCGTTTATGCCGGCTATATCATCATGATCGCGCTTGCAATGGGTATTTTGCGATTTTTCTGGCGAAGGATGCTCATCGGCACTGCCCGGGTTGTTGAAGAAGGCCTTAGAAACCGTCTTTTCGCCCATATCCAGACGTTATCCTCGCCATATTTCGACCAGAAAAAAACCGGCGACCTCATGGCCCACGCCACAAACGACATCAACAACATCCGCATGGCGGTGGGAATGGG
>SLIE01000442.1 GCA_007135795.1 Desulfobacterales bacterium | reverse complement strand
TTCCAACCCGCCATTGCTTTTCGATTGGCGGACAGGAATGTCCGCCCTCCGCTTTTGGTGGACTTTTGCCTTACCGATGAAACAGACCGCACCGTTTTATTTAAAGGACGGTTTTGGCCCGCGAGGCCCGGAACAGATACGGTCTTTTTCGCAAACTCACGGCCGCTTTTCGCATACCGCTCGAGGTTCAATAAACCTATCTTGGGCGTCTGCTGTCGGCACCTTACAAATAGTGGTTCTCCCAAAAAGCATGTACCTGTTTCGCGCAAAAATACGATAAAACCAATCTCTCATCGGCCGAGGCATTACCTTGAGTACATTCAACAAATACCAGCATCCGGTAAGATCCTTGGCTATTTCCAGTGCAGCATTTGTCCGAAAAAAAGCTTTCCCATTCTTTACGAGGAGAAGCGTATCAACATCGACGTTCGTGATCCCGAATTTTCGCAAAGCCTCCTGAGCAAACTCGCTTTGCATTGGGGTAAAAGCAAACTTTCCGTGTGGGTCACGTTCAATAATGAAATTCACCGCTCCATTACAGAAATTGCATACCCCGTCAAAGATCACAAGATGCCTGTTATTCATAATATTCCTGTCTCAGGGAAACGCCCCATATATTTTTATATTCGGAACTTCCAATAACGCCAACGCTTATACTCTGATGATTTTTACCCGCTGCAGGCTTTGCTCTATTTGCAAAATATATAAATATATGGGGCATCCCCTTTATTTCCACATTTGTGCAGCCATATGCCAGGAAGTATTATTAAAGGAGAAAGCCGATTCTACCCGGGAGCAGAAAAAAGTCCGGACGATCCTGGCTACCTTTGGCTTCCCGCATGTCATCCGGGATTTCGATGCAGCGAAGAATATTCTCTTGACGCCCGATCTTCTTCAACACATTTTCCGTTTCCTGCGTCTCGATGAACGGAGGGCGGGTTTTCCAACCCGCCATTGCCTTCCAAGGAGGGCGGGTTTTCCAACCCGCCCTTGCTTCCGATTGGCGGACAGGAATGTCCGCCCTCCGCTTCTAGTCAGCCTCGCCCTCGTTACCGGTCAAAGTTAACGATAGCCCGAACACCTATCAAATAAAGAAAATGGTTTACCCGTTGCAGGCTTTGCTCTTTTTTCAAGTATATAAATGTAAGGGGCGTCCCCACATCGTAATACTCTTCCAAAGCTGGCTGGTGGTTTGCTACTATTTGTGCTATTTGAATTTATACGATTAACCAGCAGGGTGAGCATCATGCCGGATATTAAACAGCCGTTAGGAAAACTACTTCTTGTAACGAGCCCCGGCTTCTTCGGAAACCTCCCGGAAGTCCCCCTCTGTCACGGTCTCTCCTTTTTCGAGATAGCTCGCCGGAAGGGTCCACCATAATACCAGGCCCGAGCAGACAACCGATTGGCAAACCAATTTCAACCTTTAACATTTTATGGCTCTTTGTGATGAAAAAACAACACCTCTGCATTGCCTGGCTGGCACTGATCCTGCCCTTCCTGTTTCTCATGCCCCACCGGGCATGTGCCGAACCGGTCACCCTGCCGATACGGATCGACTATCCATTGCTGCAATCCCTGATGCTGGCGGATTTGTTCACGCAACCAGGCCCTTCCCTGATTTTAAGCGACCCGGCGGATAACTGCCGGCAGATCCGGTTGGCCGCCCCCCGCCTGGCCATGGACAACAGTCGGATTCGACTGGAAATGACGGTAAATATGACGGGCGGAACATCTGTTGGCGACAACTGCCTGTTCCCGGTGCAATGGGAGGGATATGCCCGGGTTTACGCCATCCCCCGGCTTGACCGAAAACACTGGCGGCTGAGATTAGACTGGCAGGACTCTCAATTGCTGACTTCGGAAAAGCAACCGGCCATAGTTATGGATAAATTGTGGCAATTTTTTGAAGGCCGGGTATTCGACCAACTCAATGCGCTCTCCCTGGATCTCGCCCCTCCGGTTAAAGAACTCAAGCCCCTCTTGCTATCCATGGCCCCGGAGGCCACCCGATCCCGGATCCTGCAATTTCTGGACAGCCTGGAACCCGGTGAGATTTCCATCGACCCGCAAAGCCTGACAATAAAACTTTCCGGCGAAATGGCAATGCCCGCCGAAGCACCTAGTGAAGCGCCTCCTGAACCACTTTCCCCTGAAGAGCTGGCGTCTTTTAGCAAAACCTGGGAAACCTGGGACGCCTTTCTCGTCACCACCATGCTGGCAATGGCAGGCAATCCCCTGAGCCCGCAGGAGCGGCAAACCCTCCTCAATGTGCTGCTGGAGACACGCTACCAGTTTGTTGATACCCTCTCCCGCGAGACCCACGGCCCGGATTTTGTCAGGCAGCAGTTTCTTTGGGCCTGGAAGCAGCTGTCCCCGATTTTGCGAGCGCATTTACACCAATCCGACTCGGCCGCCGATCCCTGGGCCTACCTGGCTTACTTCACCGCCTCCGACGCTCTTGCAACGCTGGATCAGCTGGGACCCGCCCTGAACATCGACATCAGCAGGGACGGCCTGATCCGGATGGCCCGAATGCTGTCCGCGGATAACCAGCTGATGCTGGAATACACGCCCGCGGTCAACCCGCTGCTAAAGGAGCTTTTGGGGCTGGGCCTGCCGATTGAAACCTCCGGACCAATCCGGGCCAAGGATCAATCGGAATCCTTTCAAAAGCAAGACGCTGGTTTTTCCGCGGCCCGGTCCCTGGTCTCGTACCTCAGCGGCGTATTATCGCCAAAATCTTGCCTGGCGGATACTCCCGGGGATCTGCCGAATCTTCA
>SLIE01000308.1 GCA_007135795.1 Desulfobacterales bacterium | reverse complement strand
ATCGCCACCAGCGATCCTTACTTTATCGATCATCACCTGTATCCGAACGTCGACTTCTACAGCGGCATCATGCTCCGGGCAATGGGCATCCCCACAAGCATGTTCACGGTCATGTTCGCCATCGGTCGACTTCCCGGATGGATCGCCCAGTGGCGGGAAAACATGCAGGATAGTGAACAGCGACTTGCCCGGCCCCGGCAGATATACACGGGGTATACCGAACGGCCCTACATTCCGATCGATGACCGAGAAACCGGACAATAGTCTGTTTTGTTTTTATTATATGCCGAGTTGTAATCCGACAACGATGCGTTGATTTCTGACGACGGGTTGATGGGTTCCCGTATCTACTGTGATTCACTGGAAGCAGATTCTTTTCGCAGCATCCTGCACTGCCTGAACCAGACAGGGCGAGTTGCAGGCTGCTGCGGAACGAACCATAGCGAGGTATATCCCAGTTGGATCCAGGGGGCCACACCCACGCTAAATTAAATCAAACCTTGTGTTTAGATTATTCTGAACTAACTTGTATTCAATCGATTATCGAATTTGCAATCTTTTTCTTCAACCGGGAATACTCCACCATTGCCCACAGGGCGCGCGCTGCACGGGTCGGGCTTGGCAAAACCGGCACCCCGGCATTATACAACCCTCGAACGAACCTGTTTTCACCCATGGAATAGGAAAACCCTAAAAAGGTTTTTTGCGAGGCGGCTATAAAGTCCCCCAATGACCTGCTCTGATCGTCTATGAACCGTTCAGTTTCCTTGACGGCCTGTTCCTTCTCAATTCCCATGGCTTCCATGGCCCGCTGTATGGTAGCGGACGGGGTCATCATATACATCAGCACAGTGTCGACATTTTCTTCCTGAACAAGCAACCGGGGGATTGCATCGATGTAATCCTGCGGGTTCCTGGTAAATGTCAGGTCAACGGGATTGTTCATGCTGGCGGTATGCGGCACGTAATCAGCCAGTTTTTCCCGGGTATTCGCCGAAAGAGGAGGCAACACCAACCCTGCACGGTCGCAGGCATCTGCCGCTACTGCGCCGGGGCCTCCTGAATGCGTCTGCACAAGCACCCTGTTTCCCGCCGGAAGCGGTACGGCGCCAAGGCACCAGCAGAAATCATACAATTCCTCTATGGAATATGCACGCACGATGCCACACTGTCGAAATACCCCGTCATAAACCTTGTCGGGCCCGGCCATTGAACCGGTATGAGAGAAACCGGCTTTTTTCCCGGCGTCGGTCCCACCGGCATAATACGCCACGATCGGCTTTTTCTGCGATATCCGCCTTGCTGCTTTGACAAATTCCCGTCCACGACGAATCCCTTCTATGTACAACCCGATTACCTTTGTATGCGGGCACAGGGCCAGGTATTCCATACAATCAATGATATCGATGTCCGATTCGTTCCCCACGCTGAAGCCCGTTGAGAATCCAAGTCCGAACAATTTAAGGTAATCAAACATCTGGGTGATGAAACTGCCACTCTGGGATGCCATCCCGATAAAACCGGGTTTCTGGCTATAAGACAGGAACGTGGCATTGAAATTGTGATGTGGGTTTACCGCACCGATACAGTTGGGCCCAATAAACCGAATGCCGTGTCGTTCGGCTGTTTCCTGCAATTGTTTCTGCATGGAGATACCGGTTTCGCCCGCTTCCCCAAACCCTCCGGAGACCACGATGGCATGCCGAATTCCTTTTTTCCCGCAGGCTTCCATTGCTTCCACCACGATTCGGGTAGGCAGGACAATAATGGCAAGATCCGGTACTTCGGGAAGATCTTCCACCAATTGATACGCTTTCAGCCCAAGGACAGTCTCTTCCTTTGGATGAACCGGATAAATCATCCCCTTGTAACCCAACCCCTGTATTACCGACAACACAATGGTCCCCATGGATTGAAACTGGTTGGACGCACCCAGAATAGCAATACTGTCCGGGTTGGCGATCTTGTAAAGGGGAAGATCCGTAATCGCTTTTTCCATCATCACACCGCTCCTTTCAAAACCACAAGTGCATCCACTGCGACCAGACGACCGTCCGGCCTTATAATCAACGGGTTGACATCGATTTCAGAAATTTCCGGATGATCGAGCCCGATTTTTCCTATACCCGTAAGACACCGGCAAACACTTTCCATATCCGCCGCTACTTCACCACGAAATGGTTCGAAAATGCCTTTTGCCCGCAATTCCGAGGCCATGTCCGCCGCCTCGGCTTCATCAAACGGCGCAATTCGAAACGCCGTATCATTGAGCAACTCGGTCATCACCCCGCCCAATCCGATCATAACGCACGGACCAAAGCCCGGTTCCCTGTGAAGCCCCATTACTATCTCTCGCTTCCCCTGAACCATCTCACTCACCAGTGCCCCTTCGAGTCCCGTGCCAAGAGACTTCTCCATTTTTTCATACGCAACCCTTGCCCCTGCCGCATCATTGACGTGCAGAAAAACCGCCCCCGACTCAGTCTTGTGCATCAACCCCGGCCCATACCCCTTGATCACCACCGGAAACCCGATCTCCTGAGCCGCTTCCACCACCTCCTCAGCAGAACCCGCTAAAACTTCCCGACTCGTGCAAAACCCATACTCGCTCAGCAATTGCTTGGCTTCATACTCGCTCAACACATCCCTCCCCGCCCCCAACACCTTTTCAATGATCCCCATATCTTACAACCACCTTTCACCATTCGGTTAATATCATTCATATCCAAACCCATCCCCACGCGTTCAATACCACGCCCCCCACCTTTTGCTTTTTCCCCTTCTCATT
>SLIE01000253.1 GCA_007135795.1 Desulfobacterales bacterium | reverse complement strand
CCGAAGAAGATGCCGAAAGGCTTTTCAGGGAGTTTACGCGCATACGAAACGATGACACAGACCACATCACCGGCTCGGGACTGGGGTTGTCCATTGTCAAAAATATCGCCGCCCTCTACAATGGCACCGTCTCTTGTGAAAGCACTCCGGGAAAAGGGAGTACGTTTGAGGTTCTCCTTAAATCGTAAATTAACGTGCTTTAGTAAATCGCACAATTCTTTCCGATGACCTCGACCGCTTTCACTGGAAATATCGATACCCGGTATTCGACCAACAGCGTTCAAACTCCAAAACAGACAGACCGCTTAATACAAGGCTGAGGGATTCATGCCATGGCACCGTCTGTTGCAACGCCTATTGACAGACCTGATCGAAGAATTATCGGGCAGTGGTTCTGGATCATTCTTGTTCTGCTTTTCCTCACCCCATTTTGCCTGATACCGCTCAAACAGGCAGCACCCTTGGCCGGGGAACAGCCAGACGCCGAAGGGTCGCGCGCGATTCTTCTGAATGTCGACGGCGCTATCGGGCCGGCCACGACAGATTACCTGCGGCGAAACATCGAGCGTGCCGGGGATGCCGATGATGTAAACCTGGTTGTTATCCAACTGAACACGCCGGGCGGACTAATCGCCGCAACGCGCGATATTGTGAGAGCGATTCGCGCTTCAGCGGTTCCGGTGGCGGTGTGGGTGGCGCCGGAAGGTTCCCGGGCGGCCAGTGCCGGCACGTATATCCTCCTGTCCGCCCATGTTGCGGCCATGGCACCGGCTACCAGCGTCGGGGCGGCAACGCCGGTTGCCCTCGGCGGCGGCTCACCTGCCATCCCGTTTGTCCTTCCGGATATCCCCGTAAAAAGCCAGGAAACCGATCAGACGAGAGAGAATGACGCGCCTCCTGGAAATGACGCCGAAAATGAAGAACCCGTCCCTGAAACCGAGGAGATGAGTCCTGAAGAACGCAAAGCGATCAGCGACGCAGTGGCATGGATCCGGAGCCTGGCCGAAGAAACCGGACGAAATCCCGACTGGGCGGAAAAAGCCGTTCGCGAAGCGGCTACCCTGACATCCCGCGGTGCGGTGGAGGAAAATGTCGCAGATTTCATCGCCGGCGATTTGCAGGCATTGCTCGATGGGGCCGACGGCCGTGAAGTAAAAGTGGCCGGTCACATGACCAGGCTCTCCACAGCCGACTTATCCGTCGAGCGCCGCGACCCTGACTGGCGAAGCGAACTTTTGAGCGTCATCACCAACCCCACTGTTGCATATCTTCTTTTAATGATCGGCTTTTATGGTCTTCTTCTGGAAGGGTACAGCCCGGGAGCCATGGTCCCCGGCATCATCGGCATCATCGCCCTTTTGCTCGCCCTGTACGCCCTGCAGGTACTTCCGGTGAATTACGTCGGGCTTCTGCTCCTTCTGCTGGGAATCGTACTGATCATTGCGGAAGTGTTCGCCCCCAGCTTTGGTATCTTAGGCATTGGTGGCATCGTGGCAATGGTCTTTGGCTCGATCATCATGTTCGATACCGATGTTCCGGGGTTCGGCGTGGCGGTTGAACTGATTGCCGCCATTGCGACGGTTTCCGGCATTGTGATGGCGACAATCGTTTTCATGGCCGGCAAGGCATGGCGCCTCCCGGTTGTGAGCGGTTCCCAGGGCGTGATGAATGCAAGGGCTGAAACCATTACCGAAGTCAACACCGAAAGCGGCCAGGTGATGTTGCTCGGAGAACGTTGGAACGCCCGCAGCAGTCTCCCGATCCCGCCCGGGCGAACCGTCCGGGTTGTTGACCGGGAAGGATTGATCATCACTGTCGAACCCATCGAATCGACTGAGGAGGAATAAATCATGATGACATTTTTAGGAATAATAGCCGTCCTGATTGCCGCTATTATTGTCAGAACCATTCGCATCCTGCGTGAATACGAACGCGGCGTCATTTTTCAACTGGGTCGTTTTTACAAGGTCAAGGGACCCGGCCTGATCCTCGTCATCCCCGCAATCCAGCAAATGGTGCGCATCGATCTCCGTCTGGTGACCATGGATGTGCCGTCCCAGGATGTCATTTCCCAGGACAATGTCTCCGTTAAAGTCAATGCCGTGATCTACTTTCGAGTCATAGACCCGGAAAAAGCGGTGATCAATGTCGAACAGTATTTTAATGCGACCAGCCAGCTCGCGCAGACTACCTTGCGCTCCGTGCTCGGCAAGCACGATCTCGATGAAATGCTCTCGGAACGCGACAAGCTGAACGCGGACATCCAGAATATACTCGACGTTCACACGGACCAGTGGGGCATCAAGGTATCCAATGTCGAAATCAAGCATGTCGATATAGACGAGAGCATGATTCGCGCCATTGCCCAGCAGGCGGAAGCCGAACGCGCGCGACGGTCCAAGGTTATCCATGCCGAAGGTGAAATGCAGGCGGCCGAAAACCTGGTCAAGGCCGCCCAGCGCCTGAGCGCGGACCCCCGTGCGATTCAGCTTCGATACTTGCAGACATTGGCCAGCATGACGCAGCACGGACATGCAAGCACCATTGTCTTTCCAATGCCGATGGACTTGCTCGACATCCTGACTAAAAAGGATGAAAAAACGGAAAAGGCGGGTAGTTTATAGAAGGAAAAAAATGTATTTGACATGTCCGTTTAGACCTCTAATCTTTTTAATCAGTGCATGAACGAACGCGTTTTCTTCAGTTGACCACCGGTTCGCCACGTCCGGTCACGCTCAACTTCATTTCTCATTGCACTCGTATTCCTTATGAATCACATGCAGAATTT
>SLIE01000540.1 GCA_007135795.1 Desulfobacterales bacterium | reverse complement strand
ATAAAGTGGAGAAGCGCCATGATCACGGCTTTATTTTCAGCAGCAACCGGTATGGAAGCCCAGGAAACCAACGTCAATGTCATCGCCAATAACCTGGCAAATGTGAATACCACCGGCTTCAAGCGCAGCCGGGCCAATTTTCAGGACCTGATGTACCACAATGCAAGGGCTGTCGGTGCCACGGCCGGGGACGGCACCGAGGTTCCGACGGGTATTCAGATCGGGCTTGGTACCCGGACCGCGTCTGTCGAAAAAGTCTATACACTGGGCGATTTTGAGCAAACCGGCAATGATTTCGACATGGCCATCGAAGGGGACGGGTTTTTTCAGATAGCCCTCCCCAACGGGGATACCGGTTATACCCGGGACGGCGGTTTTAAAAAGGATAGCCGGGGTCGACTGGTTACCGCCGACGGCAACCCCATGGCGCCCGAGGTTGTCATTCCTGAAAATGCCACAAAAATAGCCATCGGTAAAAACGGTGCGGTGACGGCGTTTCTGGATAATGAATCCCAGGGCGTAAATGTTGGCATGATCGAGCTTGCCCGGTTCGGCAATCCATCCGGGTTGCAGAGCATGGGTGGCAACCTGCATCAGGAATCCGGTTCATCCGGCAACCCGATTCTGGGGACCCCCGGTGATAACGGGTTCGGCGGCATTGCCCAGGGGTTTCTGGAAAGTTCCAATGTCAGCATCATGCAGGAAATGATTAACCTGATCGCCGGACAGCGTGCCTACGAGGTAAATTCCAAGGCCATCCGTGCGGCCGACGAGATGCTGCAGCAGGTTAACCAGTTAGCATAGCGTGGCGGTGAGATGTGAGGGTTCGGTTATGAAAAAAATCATTTACGCCATACTTCTGGTTTTCCTGTTGCCGATGGGTGTTTTCGGAACGGAAATACGGTTCAAGGAAAATGCCGTCGCCGGGTCTCCGATGTTGAAAATCGGTGATATCGCCGAGATTCTTCCTTCCCGGGCGGCGGAGGAATTTTCGGGGATTGAGCTGTTCGGCGCTCCGGGGCACGGCGAGCAACGATGTTACAACAGCGGCACGCTGCGGGCTTACATCCGGGAGGCCATACCCGGAGATGTTGATTTTTCCGGGGCCGATGTTGTTTGTGTGCGACACGATGCGGAGATGATGGGGCAAAACGAAATTATGACCATGGTCAATTTGTGGCTGAACGATGCACTGGGTCCCCTGCAGGCTGAAAATGTGCGGTTCGTGCCGAGAAACGCGCCCGATAATATCAGTCTTCCCGCTGGCAATGTTAGTTACGACGTATTGTTTCCATCTTCGGATATCATTTCCAGCAGGCAGGTATCGGTCATTATCCGGGTCGACGGCAGGGTCCGGCACAACCTGGTAATCCCCGGCGAAATTCAGGCGTTCCTCCCCGTGGTGGTTGCATCCGAAAAGCTTGAACGGGGGATGGTGATCGGCAGGGCGCATGTCCGGACCGAGATGAAAAACATCAACGGTCTTCGGGAGCCCTGTACAGATATAAATGAGGTGGTTGGAAAGAAGCTCAAACGTCCCATCAATATCAATAGCGTATTGAGCAAAAGCGATCTTGATTTTCCGATTGTGGTTGAAAGACGACAGATCGTCACCATGATTGCAAACAAGGGTACCCTGCAGATCAGCACCCAGGGACAAGCCATGGCTTCCGGCAGGGAAGGTGATATGATCATGATCAAAAATATCCGCTCCAACCGGGAAGTCCCTGGCCGGATAATTGGTCCGGGGCTTGCAAAGGTAGATTTTTAGACTTGCAAAGGTGGGTTTTTAAAATGAAAAATATATTATTTTATACCATTATATTTGTATTGGCGCTGATTTTTTCAGGTTGTGCGGGGAAAAAGGTACAACCGGAAATAGCCACTGCCCCCGCACCTGAAATCATCGAACCCGTTTTTGATCATGCGGCCGAAACCCGGCGGACAACAGGTTCTCTTTATTCCGACGCCCAGGGATCATTATTCACGGCGAACAAGGCAACCCGCGTGGGCGACATATTGACCGTCGTTATTTACGAACAAGCCAGCGCGGCCAAGGAGGCGGCCACTTCCACCGGTCGGTCCTCTTCGGCCTCCGTCGGTATTCCAAGACTTTTCGGTATTGAAACAAGTATTTCTGACCGGAACCCCAACATTGATCCGGCCAATCTGCTGAGCGCCAGCAGTAATAACTCTTTTGACGGAAGCGGGAGAACCTCCAGGAAGGAAAATCTTTCCGCAACGCTGACAACAAGGGTTGTGAAGGTATATGATAATGGCAATATGAAGATTGACGGAAGCAAAACCGTCCGGGTGAACAATGAAAATCAGATTATCCGGTTGTCCGGGCTCGTGCGGCAGGCTGATGTGACGGCCAACAATATGGTTGATTCAAAATTTATTCTCGACGCCGAGATCGAATATTCGGGCAAGGGTGTTGTTTCCGACAAACAGAGACCAGGCTGGATGGTAAGGGTCTTGGACAACGTCTGGCCTTTTTAAGGGCAGAGAGACGGAACAAGGGGGAAGGCACTGCGCCCCCCTGGGAGCGCCAGGCTCCTGCCTGGCATCACCATAATCCGGACAAAGTCCGGATTATCAATCCTGATCTTTTAAAACTGTTTCGCGACACGTTCGAAAAAAATAAACCAACAGTACAAGACACCACCAAAACCAAAGGGCAAAGAGACATACAGCCATGAAAAAATCAACCCTACTTTCTGCATTGTGCATGATATTGCTTTTTATATACTGCGCTTCCAACGCCTACGGTGCCCGGATAAAGGATTTGACCGAACT
>SLIE01000075.1 GCA_007135795.1 Desulfobacterales bacterium | reverse complement strand
GTTGGTTGGTATGATAAGTTTGCGAATATAGCGGACTTTGTTTTTTTATTTTGTCAGTCACTGCGAGTGACGATATTTGATAATTTTTGAGTATTTGCTCAAAACTAAGGTGATGGATATGGGATGGCCACATAAAAAAAGAATTGTATCGCATAACCCTGGAGTAAGCTATTTCAAGCCAAGGGGCATCCCTATGGTCAAACTTTTGGAGTGCCGTTTGACGATAGATGAATGCGAAGCCTTGCGGCTTGCCGATTATGAGGGGTTTTCCCACGAAGATGCGGGAGAGAAGATGGGCGTATCAAGGGCCACATTTGGACGGATAATCGAAAAAGCCAGAAAAACGGTTGCCGATGCACTGATCAATGGGAAGGCAATTCGTATCGAGGGGGGGAACTATCAGTTTGCGGAAGGTCGACGATCTTTCAAATGCGGGGCCTGCATGCATAACTGGGTCGAGCCCTGCGGGAATGCAAGACCAGAGACCTGTCCCGAATGTGGGGATCAAACACTTGGCAGAATGATGCCCGGTGACAACGAATAGTGATTACACCCGGATTGTAGGGATTTTTGAAATATTTTGCAAACAAGGAGCAGGAAATGGGTGAATGTCAGCAACATGGCTGCAATGGCGGCAGCTCGCAAAAAGCAAATCAGAACAATGATGAAGGAGTAAAGAACACACTGTCCAGGATCAAGTATAAATTCCTGGTGATGAGTGGCAAGGGCGGGGTAGGGAAGACCAGCGTGGCGGTCAACCTGGCCATGGCCCTTGCGGAAAAGGGGTTTAAAGTTGGATTAATGGATGTTGATATCCATGGACCGGATGTCCCGAGAATGCTTGGTCTTACGGGGGTTAAAGCGGGAACTTCAGGGGAAAAACTGGAGCCCATGCGTTATTCGGACAACCTCTCCGCCATATCCATCGAAGGAATCCTTCCGGACAACGACACTGCGGTCATATGGCGGGGACCGTTAAAACACGCCGCAATAACCCAGTTTATAAGCGAAGTTAACTGGGGGGATCTGGATTATTTGATTATCGACTCACCTCCCGGAACCGGTGATGAACCAATGAGCGTGGCTCAGACGGTTCCTGAGGCGCGCGCAATAGTGGTTACAACGCCACAGGAAGTGGCATTGTCAGATGTGCGTAAATCGATTAACTTCTGTAAGAAACTGAACATAAAAATATTCGGCGTTGTTGAGAATATGAGCGGTTATGCGTGTCCGCACTGCGGGGAGGGGATTGACCCTTTTGGTACCGGCGGTGGTGAAAAAACCGCAAAACAGTTTGGGATACGCTTTCTCGGTCGAATTCCATTCGATCCCAATATGGTCAAAGCGGCGGATATGGGTGATGCGTTTCAATTAACCTACAAAGATGCCCCGGTAACCAAAGCGCTTCACGATATCGCGGATATTCTGGTGAAAGGTTGAATATCTCTTCATGGTTGTGCGTGGTTAGACCTGTTCGTGCCTGAAATAAATTTGATTCGGTTAAAAAAGTTCCATTTACTGCATTTGGCTGTTTTTCATTCGTTTATCATACATCCCGTATGATTTTTATGAGAAATGGCTACGGCATGTAAATGGAACTTTTAATTTAGCCATCTGTATATTTTCGACTTTTTACGAATTCATCAATTTTTTGTCGACTTAAAGAAAATCAACTACTTATGCATCTGCAATCCCTTGGAATTTGCGGCTTACGCCTTGTAGATATACACGTACACGTAAGTACGCTGCTTCTTCGGGATTGCGCAAGCCTTGATCTTGATTTTTTTTACAAGCCTTCAGGCCATAAGCATGGTGGAGCTGAATGAATCACTGTGCCAAATTGGAAAAACGTTTCTCAAGCGAGTTATTGCCCAGGTCATTTAAGATAAGGGTAATCGGGCGGGCATCTTCGCTCTCTCCGGCATAACGGATCGGACCGGGACGGCGGTAACAGTCGTCCTCGGAATTTGCCGCCAGCCATTTTTCGCGCTTATTGGCGAATACCTTGAAAGCGGGAGATTGGATATCCACTAGTGCACGTTCCATAACGAGAGAAAGTTTCCCTTTACGTTCCTCAAGGTGCATCAGCGAGCCTATGGGGATGCCGATCGGTTCCCAATCGGTAAAATCTTTTTCAAGATTGTTGATCGCCGCCATTTGGCCGGTGGCCCCATTGGTGATAAGAACAAATACGGTAAGTCCCAGGTTGTAAGTGTATGTGCAGTCAAACCAGGTGGGATCGTTGCCCCTGCCGTCATAGCCGTAGAAATGATATTGTGTCTTGAACTTCGGGACTGATTGTTTGTATATGGTTTCTACGGGTTTGGGGATGTCATCGTTTTTGGGAAGCACTCCCTCCCTTACAAGCGTTTGCTTTAGTGTTTTCAGGGAGACCGCACTCTTTTTTACATGGAGAAAATTATCGTCTGTATTGAAGTTGCTGAACAATGCATCGCCGAACAAATCAGGATCATAGCCTGCTTCTTTCATCGTCCGCCGGTAGTGCCCCGCCTTAATTCCGTTCTTATAATCACCCCGGTCCACCAGGATTTTGAGATAATCTTCCACAAGCCCCATAATCACCCGGTCGGTTTCCATTTGCGAAAACTGGAAATTGCCATGACTGTCCCGCTCGGTGAGGAGGCCGATCTGAAAAAAATCCGGAAGGACATTGAACAGATCGTCGTCCCTGGTATTCCAGACGGAAAACGTTCGGTTTTCACGTGACATACGGGCCATCTGCCGCAGGTAATCGAGTTTGTTTTCCAGGGTTGGAAACTCGGCATGAAAATCAATGTCATGGGTATTGTT
>SLIE01000024.1 GCA_007135795.1 Desulfobacterales bacterium | reverse complement strand
CGATCAGGTTTATAAGCCCGGTAAGCCATCCTTTCTTCAAATGATGCAACAGGCTCAGGTTGACCTCAGTTGGCAAATTGCGAGGTTGTCTGTTGGCCGATATTGCAACGGACATCAAAACACCCCTACGAAATGGTGCCCCGCGATATCGAACTCGCCGCCGCCATTATAGATGCGATTACCAAAAAACCCCTTGAAAAGAACAGCTCAAAATCTCAACCGAAACAAGAATGTTCAACATCGGGTAGTAACGCACGAATTGATGAAACCGGCAAAATAAGATTTAGTTTGTCCTTACGCTGTTAGCAATAAATGATCAACCCGAGACAAAACAAGGAAGAATAATGAATCAGCTTTTGTCGCTGTTGTTTTTTTCGCTCGCCCTGGTTTCCCTGGGCATGATTTTTCCGGTTCAGGCATTGGCACAAGGAGAAAGGGAGATTACCCTGGAAGAGGCTTTTCACAGCGCTCTGAGGCATAATACCCTCGTTTCGGCATCCGCCTTTCGAATAGACCAGGCAAAGGAGAATACTCGAATCGCCCGCTCTCCGATGTTTCCCCAGGTTGTACTCCAGGGGCGTGCGATCCGGCTCAAGGAAACCCCCACCTTCACCTCGCCGGAAGGCCAACCGGACGCGTTTCCAGGGTTCCCGGCCTTTCCGGATCGATACAATGAAGTGAGCATTCAGGCCTCACAGGTCCTTTTCCAGGGAGGAAGGCTGATGAGCGGGCTCCAGGCAAGCCGCTATATTACCGATGCAAGTGAATTCGAGGATTATCGGACACGACAGCGGATTCTTTTCTCTGTTTCCAACGGCTTCTACAATGTCCTGTTCGCCAGGCGCTCCACGGAGATTGCGGAAAGTCAATTGTCAAGAGCCAATCAACACCTTGAGCTGGCCCGGCAGCGCCACGAGGTCGGCCTGGTGGAAAGGACAGCGGTATTACGCGCCCAGGTACAGGTTGCGGCGGCCATGGAGTCCCTTGAGCAGGCAAGAAACAATCACGCCATTGCCATGGAACAGCTTGCTCTTGAAATGGGTATCCCCACCCCTCCCGAATCCGTAAAGGAACCTGAAGAAATACATCTTGAAAACATTTCCGTGGAGGCATACATCGAGATTGCTTTCAACAACCGCAGAGACCTGTTTGCATCCGAAAAAGGGCTTTTGGCATTTCAGAAACAGGTGGAGGCCGAAAGACGGGCTTACTTGCCAGCCATATCGATGGAAGGTTCTTATTCATGGGCAGACGACGATGCGGTCTACTACGGGGACAACTACACGTGGCAGGCTGCGCTTGTCTTCACATACCCGTTGTTTACCGGCCTGAGGGACACGGCCCAGATAGCCCGGGCAAAGGCCCGGGAAGCAGAAGCGCAGGCATCCCACAATCGCATTAGACAAGAAATACGGGTTAATGTCCGTTCCGCATACGCGGATATCCGGACAAGAAAAAAAATGGTCCAACACTTCACCGACCAGGTCGAGGCAGCGCGTGCAAACCACGATCAATTGAGCGCAATGTTCGCCGAAGGAATCGTTTCAACAATCGATGTCGTGGATGCCCAGGCGACTTTAAACGAGGCCGAACAAGGGCTTGCAAGCGTTTATTATCGCTTGCAGCTTGACAAACAGCGCCTCAGGCTAGCCATAGGCATGTTTCAACACGATCTTCTCAACTGACGACAACCCAACGGGTGTTGTGCGCCGGAGATCGTTATTCGTGGTGCGTCCTGCTTCAACAGCGCCGTGCCATGAAGCAAACCGCCGGCGTATCTCATGCCGATTAATACTTGTTGTAAACTGTTGGGTCCCCCAAGCAGATAGCCGGGCACTTTCTTCACCAGATTTTACAAACAAACTCTATTCAATTACGGCAGCGCTGTCGAGGACATGATGGGGCATTTGATGCTGGACTGCGAAACACCGGCGCCGAGGCGGTCGATCGTCAGAACAGCCTCATGCGTCGTCACATGGATCGATTGGAAATCGTGTAGAAAAATCATCCATATCCGATCAAATCATCACAATTATACTCTTTTATACCCAGAGCTATATAAGTTTTTTTCTTCTTATCTATTACTACATAATAAATTTTTCTCGTTTTATCGAATATTTCACTGATGAGTGCTGAGGTTGTATCCGTATGTCGAATTTTTCTCAATACTTCTTCCCTATTTTCCATCTCTCTTAATGCATGGTGCAACCACAGTCTTCAGCCGGTACCTGGATGCCCCTGTATATACAAACCAAGAAATCATATCGTCAATAATTACTTTTGACGCGTGTGACCATGAGTAGCTGCTGGTTTTTTCATGTAAGTGTTAACATTTCTCTTCCTTTTTTCTGGCTTCCCTAAAAGCCCCACAAAAAATTGGTAAACAAAAACCTGAAAGATGGTCATAAAAGCGACTTTTTCTTATTTCTGTTTCTCTATAATCTTTATTAACTGAATGTTTTTTTTTTTTTTTTTTAATTATATCTTGACAATGGTACTTTAAATTATTTATGTAATTTACACAAATAAGTATATTATGGTTTATATAGAATCATTATAACACCGATAAAATATTATTTGATAATCTCATGTGGGGCCACTTGGCATTGATGCGGAAGGCCGCTCCTACTATAATCCATTCAGTCATGTTTCCGGAGAAGGACGACATCCACCTTGCGACCATTTGCTATAATACCGGTTCATGGCCGGGGGGAATCCTGTACAACTCCAAGGGTTGTGAATAGCGTTGGAAGAATTGTTTTAAAAAGAGTGAAGAGATGCCAACAGGGTCTATTGCGATCTTGGTTCCGTTAAGATCAATATCGGTCAAAAGGAAGCTGATGCTTGATAAATCGTTCACTTGGAATCTTCCAAAGACGAAAGTGACAGGGAGTTGCCAAGGTGTGCAGGGGGGAGTTCCTTACCCCCAAACTGTTGGTGCTTTCTGCAAAGAAACCGGTTCGGTTGATGGAAGAAAGACTATCCTGTGTCGCTTCAGACAGGAAAGGGTTGGTAGCCGTTGTTAAAGCAACATCTGCCAGGAGATACCGTGGAGGGATTCTATGTCGGAGCGGTAAAAAGCGGAAGTAATAATCAATGCGCCCATTTGAGGAACCGGGAAGGAGAAACCTGCATAGAAACAATCTTCGCCAGCCGAAGGCTTCCACTACAGCCGAATTCTGGGTTGCCGGCCTTACAATGATTCCATGGAGAAGGCTGCTTGAGGGGATGACGTAAGAAAATCCCTTTACCTATCTATCCATTCGAGAAAACATTAAACCGCATGCCTGATGCCGGTACAAACCCGTCGGTTTTGGCGCTAAAGCCTTTAACACATTGCAAATTATTATTCTCCTTCACAGTCTGTCATTGCGGGCATCGCTCCGACAGATCATCGAGAGCTCATATTGAATCGGTTCGATATCTCTGCAACCCGATCCCGAATGGTTATGGCTCAAGGATGGTCGCAAGATTCCGGGATGAGTAAAATGAAACAAAAAGATCAGAAAAGGCAACGATATGATTGTATTATGCAGGAGAGCGTTCCCCATATTAATTTTTTTGGTGCTGGCCGTGCCGGCGGCATTAGTATTTTTGTTTCTGGGTACGGATGCGTCGGACGATCCCCTGCCGAAGGCTGATTATGTTCGCCCTGTACTCGTGAATGAAGCAATCGCCAAGCCGGAACTGGTCCGGTTGCGATTGCCGGGTGTTACACGTGCGTCAAAGCAGGGGAGTCTGTCTTTTATTCATGCTGGTCACCTGGCTGAACGGCGGGTTCGGCAGGGTCAGCTGGTCGAAAAAGGCGAGGTTCTGGCCATACTCCATAATCCCTCCCTGATACCCAGCGTGGAAGGCGCAAGGGCCAAGGTCAGGGAAATAGAAGAGGAGCTGTCGCAAATAGAAAAGGATGCCGCACGCTTGCAGCATTTGCACAGGCAGGACCTTGTCTCCACCAGCGAAATGGAACGTGTTGTCTCCCGGCGCAATGCACTTCGAGAAGGCCGCGCCCAAGCCGAAGCCCGGCTCAATGAGACCAGGGCGCAGATGGCTGAGGCCTCGATACGTGCACCGTACAAGGGGACCGTGGTCGACCTTTATGTGGAACCAGGCCAGGTTGTTCTTGCGGGGCAACCGATTCTTTCCATAATCGGGGCGTCGGCGATTGAAGTTGAGTTGCATCTGCCTTCACACCGGGCGGCGGCACTGACGGTCGGGGAATTTGTTTTGCTCCGCCAAATCGAGACCGGAATCACTGCTTCTTCAAAAATTCAGGAGATAAGCCCAGCTTCGGCTGGGCGTCCCGCAGCCATAATCCTGGTCGTAAACAGTGAGGCGCCTGAAGAATGGTATCCGGGACAATCCGTACATGCCGAGTTTACATGGCATGGCCCAACGCAGATTATGGTGCCCCTTTCTGCCGTTATCGATCCTGGCACTGGGAAAAACCATGTATTCCGGATTGATGAGGGGATTGCAAAACAGGTGCAGATTAAGACCGGTAAACTCATAAACAACCACATAACAATCAGCGGCTCCATTAAAAGCGGCGACCTGATCGTTGTGGCCGGCCACAGCCAACTTCTTGACGGTGAACCCATCAAGGTGGTGCCATGAATTTCATAGAATCGGCCATGGACCGACGGCGCTTGATTTTTGCAATTGTCACGCTTTTATCCCTAACTGGACTTTTTGCCTGGTTCAGCATGGACCGGCAGGAAGACCCTGCTTTCCCCTATCGTTACGGCCAGATCCTTGTCGGCTGGCCAGGGGCCGATCCCGAGCGCGTCGAAAGACTTGTCGTCAATATTCTCGAAGAAGAACTTGCCCAGATCGAAAAGATCAATGAGATAACAAGCATCTCTCGACTGGGATCAGGTTTTGTTATGATCGGGATGCACCAATACGTTTACGACACGGATTCCGTCTGGAATGATGTGCGCGTTGCAGTCGACCGTGCAAAGGCGAAATTTCCAGATGGCGTCGGTCCGATCCTGATTCGTGATCATTCCATGGACTGCTACGGCATCGTGCTTGCGGTTACCGGCTCAGATGATCTGCTAACACTTCTTGACAAGGCCCGGCAGTTGCGCCGGGATCTTTTTCGCATATCCGATATAGGCAGGGTAACTCTTCTGGCCGATCCCGGGGAACAGATCGATATTGCCATTGATCCCGCACGCAGCAGTGAACTCAATATCACAGCCCGTGATCTTGCCAGTCAATTAAGGGGAAATAACCAGATAGTGCCCGGAGGAACCCTGCGGACCGGCAATCGTGACCTTTTGCTGCGCGTCGAAACGGACTTTTTAAAGTTGGATGAGATGGCCGCAATGCCGGTTCGTACGGGAAGCGGTGCGCTGTTGCCATTGGGGGAAATTGCTTCGGTTCAAATTGGGCCGGCCCTGCCTGCAACCGAGCGTATTTGGTATAATGGAAAGCCTGCCGTTGCTTTGGGTATTGTTATCCCGGAAGATCGACTCAATGCAGTGCGCTTTGGGCAACAGGTCCGCGATTTGGTTGCTGAACTGCAGCCATCTTACGCGCCCCTTCAGATCGAGGAAATGTTTTACCAGCCACAGTGGGTGGTAAGTCGCCTGGCAGAACTGGGGCAATCTCTTTTATTAGGAATTGTCATAGTCGCGGTGGTGCTTCTTCTGTTCATGGGTCCGCGGCTGGGATTGCTGGTTGCTGGATTACTGCCCATCGTCACGCTGTCCGGGCTTTCCATTTACGCCATGGGAGGCGGCGTGCTCCATCAAGTGGCGGTTGCAGGCATGGTCATTGCCCTGGGTATGCTGGTTGACAACGCCATCGTCATGGTTGAGAACCTTCAATGGCATCTGGATCAAGGAAAGGACATGCAGGCAGCCGCTGCCGTATCGGTCCGAGAACTTGCTGGCCCGCTTGCCACCGCCACCGGCACGACTCTGGCGGCTTTTATCCCGCTGCTTCTGTCGAGGGGGGATGTAGCTGATTTCACCCGCACTATTCCCATTCTCGTCGTGATCATTTTGCTGGTCAGTTATTTTTGCGCTATTTTCGTAACGCCGATCATGGCTGGCAGCCTGCTGAAACCTGGCGGCAGCAAATCCGTCAGTATCTTTGTACGCGCGGGAACACGCTTGGGTACAGCGGCCGTGCGCCGTTCATGGATAATCCTGTTTGGGGCCCTCATTTTAATAATCGCTACGTTGTCATGCAGCGGGTCGATTCAACGCGATTTTTTCCCGGACACAGATCGAAATCAACTCATTATAGACCTTCACTTTGTCGAGGGAACCCGGGTAGAGTCCGGCGCATTGAAAGCCGGTTCGGTGGCCTCTCAATTGGCTGATCTACCGAAGGTTGAGGCGGTACATCATTTTGCCGGATTCAACACACCGAGCTTTTACTACAATATAATTGAACGGCTCCGTACGCCGCATATCGCAAGTATTGTCGTAGTTACCGAAAGCGACAAGGATCTGCCGGCTGTTATTTGCTGGGTACGTCGTAATGTGCCGGAACAACTGCCAGAGGCGCAAGTGGTTGTCAGGCGTCTTGGGCAAGGGCCGCCGGTAGAAGCTCCTGTTGAGATTCGTCTGTTCGGGGATGACCCCGTCTCTCTTGCCAAAGCCAGCAAACAAGTGATATCAATTCTTCGCAATACGCCGGGCGCCACGGATGTGCGCCATCGCCTGGGGGACGGAATTCCAACCCTGGTTTTTACAATCAATGATGCTGAAGCGGCCCGCTACGGTGTCAATCGGCAGGAAATAGCCGATATCCTGTCACAGTCCACGCTGGGTCAAACCATTTCCGCCTGGCGGGCCGGTCGGGAACCATTTCCCATAAAAATACGCACTCCGGAAGGCGACCGCCTGCCTGTCCATGCTCTTGAGGGCCTGCAAATTCAAACAGAAAGAGGCCTTAAGCCCCTCAGCCTGTTCGTAAGCAGCCAGTTGGATTTTCAGCCAGCCGTGATCGAACATCGCAATCTTCAGCGCATGACCTCTGTGCTGGCCGAAACCGCCGAGGGCGTGACGTATGATCAAGTTTTAAAGCGTCTTGGGCCTTCGCTTGCAACCATTTCCCTGCCTGACGGCATAAGGTTGGAAATGGGCGGCTCTGCAGCCGAAGCCAATACTGCCAATACGGCCCTTCTTCAGACACTGCCGATCGGCTTGCTTCTGCTGTTGGTGTTTTTATTGTTGCAATTCAATTCTTTCAGGCTGGTTGGCATTGTTCTGACTACAGTTCCACTGGCAGCTGTCGGCGTGATTCCAGGATTGATTCTGACCGGGCAGCCGTTCAGTTTTACCGCCACGCTAGGGATTGTTGCCCTGGTCGGTATTGTGGTGAACAATGCTATCGTGCTGCTTGATGCAATCGGCGCTAATCGGGATGAAGGTTTTAGCATTGATCAGGCCATTATCGGCGGTGTTTCTCGTCGAACCCGCCCGATCCTGCTGACCATGACCACGACAGTCGCCGGATTAATACCACTTACCACCACCCAGTCCACGCTATGGCCTCCCATGGCATGGGCGATTATTTCAGGGCTTCTGATTTCCAGCGCCATGACGCTTCTTGTGGTACCCGCTATTTATAAAATATTGATACGTTGATGATAAAGGCTCTATAAAATGTCCTTTTATAGGTAAGCTTTTAATAAAGCACACGGGTTGGACACAAATTCAAAACATGCTGCAGATTGCATTCATCTACCTGGCCTTCCAATATGGAAGTAACCAGGATAAAGTGTTCGTCAATCCATTGTCGCAGTTCCCGAACACTTGAATTGAGGATATCGATTAAATCTTTTTTATCCATTTCCATGAAACATGGCCTCCATGATTTCATAAACCCATGGACCATCCTGAGAATACAGGCCGGTGGGTCTTCTGGCTCCCCTGCCTTTTCAGCAGCCATCCCATTCTGCTTCAACATAAAAGTGACTTGTCGTGGCCGAAAAGGTTTTCGTGAAATTCACGAAACAGGGTTACAGCGGCGGGACCACTCCCGACTTTCACGGGATTCCCTATTAAGCACATCGCACCTTAACACTTTTCTTTATACGGGAGCGAGTCAATCGTTTCATCAAAAAAAGACAGCCTGTTAAAACACAGGTGGCGGCATATCCTTGGGGTAGCTGACTGTAAAACTGATGGTAATATCGGTCACTTCTTCAGGCGCCATTTTAATATCCCATTGAGTTATCCCGGCTTTTTCGTCCACATTCCGCCTGGCGGGTTCAGGTGAAAACACGATATCTTTTACCGTGATCCGGTCGGTCATGGAAACCGGGATGCGATCAGTCACTTTCAACGTCACGGGTTTTTTCTTCATGTTTTCCAGCCTTATACGATAAGACAACTCCCGTATAACCGTGTCTCGTTCAACCCTGCCGAAAAAAGCGGTTTCCCTGACCTTGTCTTCTAATTTTTCCCGTTTCACCCGCACCGATCGGTCAACACCCAATCCCAGGGTAAAACTGTCCCCGGGTCCTTTTTCATCCAGCATCATGCGGCCGGTATAGCTGTTTTCAAAAAAAACATTTACTGGCCCGGGAAGTAGCTCCCGATCGGTTTTTGCTTCACATACAAGGTATGCATCGGTACCCATGGCCGGTACCGTGTAGTGATAAAATTGGCCTTCGATCGTGCGCGTCAATATGGGCACCTGGGTCTCTTGTTCCCTCGATGCAATTGTTACGGGAACAGGGAGTGTGTATTCAAAGGATAGCGCCGTTTCCTTACGGATCGCCTCGACCGGGGGCGCTGCAGCGGTGTCCATCATTTCCATACTTCTGAACTTCGCCCCGACCTCGTTACGCAAAGGGACCGGCGGCCGGTAGTCCATCCACCACGGAGAAAGCTCCGGGAGACGACCTGCCTGCACTGGAACGGCATTCGATATTGTCAGATTTACATCCCGCCACGCTTCACCGGTTTGCTGATTGATTGCCGCCATCATGGAAAGATTCACGTCCTTAATATCACCCTCGACCGACGCCCTGTAAACGGGTGACCATCGCACAGCATTGACCAGGTAACGGGTTTCAATTGTCAGAGACTTTGCTGCAGGGGAATTAAAAAGAATCTCGATGCCGGTTTGCATCCTCTCTTCAATCCCTCTGTGCATGGACAACTCCCGTTTCAATCGCTGGATTTCCTTTTCAGTCGATACAATTCGCTCATCAATCAACCGGCGCTGATCATAGATAGCATTGTATTTTTCATCAAAAAACGAAAGGTATGATTCGATTTCCTGTGTGGAAGGTATTGTAATTTTGATGGTATCTGTCGACCTATCGGTAAAATCGACGTATCCGTCCAAAAAAGCTTCCTGTCTTGAAAGCGCCTGTTTTGCATCCAGAAAACCTTTTTTTTCTTTTTCAAGCACTTCTATCCTGTCGGTAAGTTCCCGGATTTTCTCCTGGGGCATCTCCCGCATGGGAGTGCGCACAATCTGAACACCCAGTATCTCACCGTCCCCAAACACCGCGACTCTAACTGAATCAGTCACAATGTCAAAGGCACCCGTATTGACAACAAGGCGATTCATTCCTGCTTCCACATCTGCTGCCGCATTTCGCGTCACCATGGCACGGTTGGCAAAGACAGTGACATCCGTAATCCTCGAATCCACTACCTGACCGGCCACGGCAGATCCGCTAAAGATTGCCAGAAAAAGGACTGGTGCAATAATCCATGCATTTTTCATTATTATCTTGCTCCTGCAAAAATGTAGTAATGAACCCTTCCGGAATAACGATAGATTGGTAGATAGAGAGAAGCGCCTGAAGCAATCAGACCAAGTTAAAACACAATGCCAAAAGTAAAAATCGTTGTCAACAACTAGCACTATCACTTTTGCGAATATGAGGAATCCATGCACAGAATCGCCCTTCTTTGCATCTAAACCATCGTAGATATATTAAATGCTTCATTATCGGTTAAATATTTTTCCTGTAATCTCAATCTTTTTGCCCTCGTAAAAAGTCGCGATCAGACGACTTTGTAAAAAGTCCAAGGTCGAGGCTTGAGCAATCTCTAAAAATGCAAAGCACTTACGTGTACATAAAATTATGAAGGATTGCGCGTAACGAAGTTTTCAGACTTGTTACGAAGTCGTCAATCTTGTTGGCTAAAGAAACTTGCCATGTATATTATTAGAATATCGAGTGTATCCCTCAAAAAAAGGAGGTGATTTATAAGAAGTTTAAAATGCATGGTAGTTAAAAAGCGTGTTCTATCCAAAAAACGTCCGTACACATAAGCCGGTTTTGCTGATCTTTAAACCCATGCAGGATTTGCTGTTTCGGTTGGTAACAGATTTTTTCTTCAAATCTATTTATTAATTTTTTTTCAAAGGGGAAAAACCATGCGGCAATATCTAATTTCACTTGTATCCGTATTGATTTTCGTTTTCACGTTCACGGGGGATGCTAAAGCAGTATGGCTGATTGAATTTGTTTCAAAGGACTGTCTGGTTAAAACAATTGAACACTATATCGAAAATGAAGAAGATTATGAAAAAATAGAATATTATGAATATGACGACCATAATAAACGGCAGAGGGTAGAAGTTAAAGATAGCGAGGGAAAACTCATTGAAGTTAGAATATTTCATTATGACAATGAAAGACTATTAAGTATCGAGGAACTCGACAATCACGAGAAACCCACTGGAATTCGATACCTTGAATATGCTGTAGGCTCCGGTGATCTGGAAAGGTTATATCATTGGAAGGATGAAAAATTAATTCAAATTGAAGAGCTTTATTATGAAAAAAACGGGGATCTTGAATATAAGGTATTCTGGAATGTGGAGAACGATGAAATCGTCGATATAGATAAAGTGGAATATTATGACTTTGACGAAGGGACGCTAATAAAAATTGAAACATTAGATAACTATAATGGAAATCTCATTAAAGATGAAGAGTTTCACTACAACCCTGACGGGACAATACAAAAAATAGAATATGTGGACTATAGCGGTACCGGGCAGGCACTTTCTGGGCAGGAACTTTATGAATGGGAATGCATCGATATTGATACCGGCAGTGGTGGTGGT
>SLIE01000229.1 GCA_007135795.1 Desulfobacterales bacterium | reverse complement strand
TCCGGCTCCCATTCCTCGAGTCCGTGTTTGTCAATCTCGGTTTCAAGCGCTTCCAGATGGGGGAGAACCAATTCAATTTTGCCCATGGTGAGCAACATCCGGCAAAGACCGATTCGGAACAGGAGTCTTTCCCGGCCGGACCCGCAATGGACCAGGCTTTCCTGAAACAGGTGAATGGCTTCGACAATCTTTTTCCTTTTCACCAATTCCCCGGCTTCCGCTTCTATTTCCTGATGACGAGAACAACTTGCGTCACCAGCACTATCAACCGCTACAAAATTTTGATTTATAGATGTATCCGCTCCCGCGCCAATGGTTTTGAGCCATGCCCGGGTTTCACTGTCGGCAAAAGGCGTGCCGTCGGAGAATCCCAGGGTTTCAATGCCAGGCAGTTGTTTGACAAACGAGGCTGTTTCCCGGCAGACGATGTCGTGTGCACGCGTATATTTCCCTCCCAAAGCCTCGAGCCCCCGGGCGACAAATCGGTTTAAATCGAGCCAGAACCGGTTTTCACGCAGGCGGGCTTCAGCCGAAAGGACGGCATTTTCGTACTCTGCCGCAGCCAATTGCTTTTCAAGGCCGTTTTTCACCATCGGGTCCGGCGGCGGCAGCGGTGTTTTAAGGTCTTCCTGGGTCATGGGGAGTGAATCGATCGGCAACCAGGTATAAATCCGGTTCAAGCGGTAAGCCATCGGGTTGGCTGTATCATTTTTCAAATAATGAGTGGAGAGCCTGGCCATTGCGTCAAGTGCAGCATTCATGGCCTTCTCGGCATCTTTGTCGGATGGAAGCGCCTCAGAGATTGCTGCCGGGTCGGGTTCCGCCAGTACGGGTCTGGGTACCGGCTTTATGGTTGAGGGTTTTTGAGACTCGGGTATCGGTTTTGCCGCGCTGGTCTCGGATGCACCGACAATATCAGTTTTATCTGTAACATTTTCTGCTGTGCCAGCGAACGGGGGCTCCTGTGTATCTTTATCAATACCCGTATCGGGGTCAGGACCCGCGTCAGTAGCAGTAGCAGTAGCAAAATCCGGCTCGGGCGGTGCGGATTCTGCCTGAGATGCTTCAACCGGAATCCGGTCTATGTGCTGAATCAACGGGCGCAGGATGGGTGCATCGTCAAATTTTTCAGATAACAGGGAATCAAGCAGCGCAAGGGTCTGCTTGGCTTCATCAATCATTTCCTGCGGAAGGGGCGGAGACTCGAACTCTTTGAGGAATTTTCCCGCACGGTCATACCACCAGTTAAGTGCATTGAGCCTCCCTTTTTTTCGTTTTTTAGGCGGAAAACACGTCTCCCAGTAATTTTCAACCAGGTCTTTGATGACGATGCTTCCCTGGAGCAACCCTTCAAACCGGCGGGTTTTGAGCAACGCCTCGGCCATGTAGGCGGCCACGAGGAGGTTCTTCGATTTCCCGCCCAGAAGCGATGCACTCAGATCAAATACTCTGTCCCAGTCAACTTCGCCCGCATCGGAGGAGACTATGGAGAGTTTATCGATTTCATTCTGCAGCGCTTCAAACTCCGGTGAGTACGTAATGTCTTCACCAGCAGGGCTTTCTTCGCTGACAGGGGTCTTTCCCAGTAACAATATATCCATATTATCTCTATTTACCGTTTTGCATCATTTGAAAATCAGCCGCCGTCAAAGGACGGTAATATAAATACAGTTGTTTATTAACGCCCGCATTCCGGACAAACAAGCTGCAGGGCATTACATCAACGGCTTCCCGGATCGCCTTCGCCCAAAAGACCCAGTCTCCCGGGTTGTCGTCATCAACAGAAAAATGAAGCATTTTCTCCCGGATGAACCGGCTTTGGTTAAGCATCATGCCGACGCTCACCGCTTGTTTTATTGCAATCATGCGGGATTCTTCAGGGCAGTCGCTGCGTGGTTTGAAGTCCGGAGGGGTAATCCGAGACAATGTCGTCTTGAATTCGGAAAACGATGAAAACCTGTAAGCCGGCAATTTCGCCATATCCTGCCAGGTAGCTTGGCAATACAGATGAATTCTTTCCCAGTACCTTTGGGGACTTACAGGCAAAGTCCCTTTAAGTGCGCACAATACGGACGAGGGCCGTCCCTGGCTGTCGGCACTCGTCATGAGAAGGCCGCAGGTCAATTGAACCGTATTGGGTGGAACGATCCAGAAATAACTGACATGGCCATTGTTGCCGTCATAAACCGGTTCATCCGACCCGGACCGCCGTTTACCCAGCCATTGCACAAGCGCATAAAAGAGTGTTTCATCGGCATTGACCCGGATATAATCACTGAACGCGGGATGTTTCCCCCAAAATGAACAGGTCCACTGCGGGGATTGCTTCATCGGCGCTTCACGATTGTGTGGGGAACTGCGTGAGGCACGCCTTTTAGCAGGTCGATCACCGGCCGGGCATTTTTCAATTCATAGGAGACCCGGATCCAGGAGATCCCCCGACTTTGAAGCAGATCCGTCTGCATGGGAAAATCTCCGGGGGTAAATATCCGGACCCCGTGCCGGAAGTCTTCAAGAAACCGCGGAAACCCCATATCTCCTTTATAGGTATACCTGAGGCGCGTATCCGGCATCAAAATCGTCAACCCCACATCCCCGCACTGGTTCATTCGCCAGTCGAATTGCCGGGACGCTCGGAAATTATAGTTTTCAAGCTGAATCGGCCCATCATCACACGCCAGGTTTAAAAAAACTGCATGCGGGATGACATCCGCCCCCTCATTCACCTGGATGGGCAACGTGCTGATCCCCACCGGGTACATATCCTTCACGTCCACCGTGCCGTCAGCGCCCTGGTCCAGAAACATAAAAAATTCATT
>SLIE01000518.1 GCA_007135795.1 Desulfobacterales bacterium | reverse complement strand
GGCGTCACCGGAGAAGCCTGGGAACGCCTTACGGCCTATGCAAGGGAAAAAGGGCTCAAAAAAGGTGATTTCAAAAAGTTGAATCTTCCCTTTGAGAATTACCTGATGAGTCAGGACCGAACAATCCGCGACCGCATGTGCAAACGCGTGGAAGACTTTACCTATGGCATGCTGAAAAATGTATTTAACTGTGACGATACGGCACCCATTGTGCTGGAAGCCATTATTGCAGCCGGCGCATCTGACCCTGGCCCCAGGGCTTCACGCATTGAAAACCCGGACGAATGGACCCCTGAGAAAATCCGTGAAAAAGGCGGCAGCATTATACGGGACAGGGGCAAGGAAGGCGATTTCGAGGACTAATGAAAATTAAAAAGTATTGCCCGTATTGCGGATACGGGCTTATTGACAAATTCGTGGAAGGAAGGGTGCGGCGTTACTGCAAATCATGCGCCGACCCTATTTATGAAAACCCGGTTCCCGCCGCTTGCCTGGTAACGGTTGACGATTGTGACCGGATTTTACTGGTGAAAAGAAGCGTTGACCCGAAAAAGGGGATGTGGTGCCTTCCGGGCGGTTTCATGGAATTGCAGGAAACGCCTGAAGAAGCCGGGTTGCGGGAACTGAAGGAAGAAACAGGCGTTGAGGGAAAAATCGAAATGCTGTTAGGCGTTACGACGCATTCGGGATCGATGTATGACACCATCCTGATGACCGGATTTCTGGTGCGCCAGTATTGCGGAGAACCAATCGCAGGGGATGACGCGGACGAAGTAAAATGGTTCGAACGAGACGCGATGCCCGAGATCGCCTTTACCAGTCACAAGAATTTCATAAACATATACTATTGTGCCTACGCCGGGTTGATCGATTCAGGTTCGTAAATTTCCTTTCGTACCAAGTCGTCAAAGCTGGCGGTTTGCACATATAAAGTAATTGCCGGCTTCGCCGGGTTGAATGCCAGGCGGGAGCCTGGCGCTCCCAAGGGGGCCGCCCGGGAAAAGGTATCCTATTATGAGATCGGCCATTCACATAAAGTCAAAGCCTATTGCCGATAATACCGGGTTGGCATAGTCTCTGCCCATACAAAATGATCAATTTCAACCGGGTGGTGCCGGGGGTATTGCCCGTGGCAACAATTGCAGGGGATCAGTTACCGGTTGCAGAGGGGGCATCGTTCGGCGCTTCATCATTTCGGAGTTCCCACTGCTGACGCACGTCCTGAAGCCTTTCGGTAAGGTTACGTTTAATATCCCGGGGTATAAGATAGACGATGACGGTGGCGGTCTTGTTGATGGCAGGCGCCATTCGGGAATCAGCCGCAACCGCTGCCCCGCCGGAAGGCAGAAAGGTAAGCGCCAGGAAGTGGAGGACTGATATTAAAACCACCGCCTTGACACCACCGATGACGGCTCCCAACAGACGATCCACCATACCAAGCATGACCAGCTTCAAAAAAGCCCTGAAAGCACTTCCGACAAGAATTACGCTGACCGACACAAAACAGAACAAAGCAAGAAAACCGATAATATTCCTTATATAATCGGTCTTTATAAAAACCGCAAAAATAGTTGCAAAAGGCTCGTAATAAAGATAGGCAATATAAAAACCGCCCAAAAGCGCTGCAACGGAAGTGACTTCTCGTATGCTACCCCGAAGCAGACCGGTTATTATAAAATAAACCAGGATTACCACGACGGCCATATCGAATGGATTCATTTTCCCCTCTTGACACCCGGTCGAATAAAATTGACAAAAGCCCAATAGCGCTTATATTTTTCTCGTAAATAATATTTTATATATCTATCAACTAGTTAAATTTGAGTCAACTCTTTTTAGTGAGCACTATTTCAGATATGCACCAAGCCCGGACGAAGACCGGAATTTTTCTCAAGTTTACAAAAAGTCAAAAATTTGTGGAAATTAAACTCGAACACCTGGAAATTTAACAGGGCATCTACCAAACGACTAAAATCAAATAGAGATATTCTAAATTCAATGATAAAGTACAAAGAACACACCCAATCAGAAATGACATTTCCTGATCAGAGCACGGCAAAAGCGCTTTTCGGGTCGCATAATGACAATCTGCAGCGAATCGCCCAGGCAACGGAGACAAAGATTCATGCCAGGGGGAACATCGTGATTATCGAAGGGGACAATATCGCCTCGGAATTGGCGGAAAACGTTCTTGGTCAACTCTACAGTCTTATCAAGGAGGGATATCCAGTATATCCCACCGACGTGGACTTTGCGGCAAATGTGTTAAGCAGGGACCGGGGGGCAAAACTTAAAGACATTTTTCTGGATACGATTTATGTAAAAGCCAACAAGCAGACGATCGCACCCAAAAGCCCCATGCAGAAAGCATACATCGAAGCGATCCGGAATTTCGACATTGTTTTCGGAATTGGACCTGCAGGTACGGGAAAAACCTATCTTGCGATGGCCATGGCGGTGGCCGAGCTTGCCAAAAAAAAGGTAAACCGGATTATCCTGACCCGTCCCGCCGTGGAAGCAGGTGAAGCGCTGGGCTTTCTTCCAGGAGACCTGGCAGAGAAGGTCAACCCGTATCTGCGCCCCCTCTACGATGCCCTTCACGACATGATGAAGATCGAAAAAGCCACTGCAATGATGGAACACGGCATTATTGAAGTTGCACCGCTTGCATTCATGCGCGGGCGGACGCTCAATGATTCCTTCGTGATATTGGACGAGGCTCAGAATTCAACAAGCGAACAGATGAAAATGTTCTTGACCCGGATCGGCTATAATTCCAAAGCGGTCATTACCGGGGATATCACTCAAAGCGACCTCCCGGC
>SLIE01000226.1 GCA_007135795.1 Desulfobacterales bacterium | reverse complement strand
GCTTTGATTCATTATGGGATTGAAACGGCACGCCGACAGAATTTAAAGTTGTGCTTACTCGATGTCGTTATCACCAATACCCGGGCCAGTGCTCTTTATGAGAAATTTGGTTTTCGCATCGTGGAAACAAGGAAATTTCCCTTTAATGATGATGCGGTTCATGTACCGGGACAATCCCGAATGGTGTTGAAACTTTGACGGTGTGCCGTGCTTGAACGAGACTGTTGTCAAATTCAAGGACATAACCCCATTGCCCACGGAATACACGGAAAAAGGGCGGAAAAAAGTCAAGGGCGAAAATCTTTAGCCTCCGGCGGAAGGTCAAAGGCCGAAGGCCCAAAGATTTTTCGCCCTTGCGGTTTTGCCCCTTTTCCGACCTTTTTCCGTGTATTCCGTGGGCAATGGGGTTGTTTTTTGCCTTTGCTATCAGAGACTGATCACCGCGGCATCACAAGATAAATTGATAAGCTCCACCGCAGTGCCCATTCTCGTGCCATCAACCAGGTCTTGTTCGAAAATTCGCCGGGATTCCGCACAAGGCCTGCAGACCAGAACAGGTACCCCATGAGCCTGCAGGTAGGTCATGTGATCATCGGCCGAATCCCCGGTCGCTGCTTTTACGTTCGTGATCAGCCCTTCCTTTGCCAGATAGACGGCTTCATCAAGTAAAAAAACAGTGACATTTTTCCCTTCCTTGTGTGCCACCATGGCCAGAAAAAGGGCTCGTGTGCTGCGGTTCGGATTATCCGTACCACATGAAAGCGCGATCAAAACGTTATTCGTCATCGTATCCTCCATTTACATGATTATGTGTCGGAACTTCGTATCTCCATTTTCTTACAGCAATGTATCTTGAAATGCAAATCTGACGAATTCGTAAAAGTCACAAAATCTGTGAAGATGGCTGAGTTTAATAAAGAATATACATCATTTGGAGGAACCTCAATATTATAAAAGGTTTTATTGATATAGTGTGATCTCTGATCCATCTCCCCTCAAGTTTTGTCGAATTTTTCCTGTATGCTTTTGCACATCGATTATACTAAAATATACATATTTTAGTTACCTAATTGTAAGCGACTTTGATGATAGATTGTCTTTATGTCTCCTGGTAGGCGGTTTGCTCTTATATAATAAATTGGCCCACATGTTGCAGTCTATAGCGCGGTTTGTCATTGAAGCGAATAATCGAGATGCAGGAGTTGTCCTGATCGAAATTCGCCTATATTACTAAAATATATATCCGAGGTAAAAAAAGATCATGGAAAAGGTTGTAATCTATAGAAAGATGCGCACTGGCCCGCTTTTTATCCTGTGGGCGATTATACTGATTGTTCTGGCCGGTTTTACAATGTCATCCGTTTACGCCATGGAAGTAGAACTGGAGTGGGACAGGCCGGAGGCAACGACAGATTTCGACGGATACAAAATTTATTATGTAGAGGACTCTCCGGATTTTGATCTTGCAGAAGTAGTGACGGTCAACGATCCGCATCAGACATCCGTGGAGATTTCAGGGCTTGAAGAAGGCGGTGTGTACTACTTTGCGGCAAGTACCTATAAAGAAAATGGTTCAGGGGTGGATTACGAAAGCGAGCGTTCTGGCGCCATAACTCACCTGCTTCCCGGTGAATATACCGGTAACGCAGGCGGTAGTAGCGGTGGTAGGGGCGGTGGAGGCGGATGCTTTATTGGAATAAGCAGTACGTCAACCGGTGAAAATGGATAAGCAGATTTTTTGTTACAGCCTCCGGGCCAGGGCTCGGAGGCTGCCGGTTGCGATTTTTTACAACACCATCAAAATTGTGAATACAAAAATTACTGGCAGAAGTGCTACCCACCCGGCGCAGAAAATAAGCAAGCAGGTTTTGTGGATGTGGTAGGGGGCAATCTCGTTGATGTCTTCCCCCATCCATGGTTTTTCCACGATTTTGCCGGGATAGGAGATGGGACCGCCAAGGCGTATGCCCAGCGCCCCGGCAATGCTGCTTTCGGGGTGTCCGGCATTGGGTGAAACGTGATTGAGCCGATCGCGGATCCCTGTTTTAATGCTCCTGACGGCGTTCATGCGGCATATGGCGGCGGAAATGGCAATAACCGGAATTGAAAGACGTGCGGGGATAAAATTTAAAAGATCGTCGATCCGTGCGGATATGGTCCCGAAGCGTTCATAGGGAGGCCTGCGGTAACCGACCATGGCGTCCAGTGTATTGGTGACCCGGTAGATCACGGCAAATCCGGTTGCAACGGGGGCTGGCGGCAGGCCGACGGCGTATGCCGCCAGCCCACCCACTGAAAACCAGAATAAAATACTGAGAAAACCGTCTACAAAGTTTTCGGCCACGGTCTCCACTGCCGCCCGTGATATGCCTGCATTGTCCAGCAAGGTTACATCCCTGCCGACGATACGCTGCAATAGCCCCCTGGCTTTTTCCATGTCGCCGGCAACCAGTGCGGCCTCGACAGGAAGGGCATGGTTCGCCATGTCTCTGAAGCCGATGGTTGAATAGACGAGAAAGATAAACCCCAACAGCCCGGCTGCCGGAAAAACATGCCACAACATGGCAACAGCAAGAAAAATACTCCCTGCTACCAGAATCGAGCCCGCAAAGAGCAGTCCGCCACCTGTCAATCCGGAAAGCCCGACCTTGAAGAGAAATCGTTCCAGCCATCCGATGAGATGTCCCAATAGTCTTACCGGATGCAGGCGGTACACAGGGTCCCCCAGCATGAGATCCAATATAAATGCGCCGGCCAGTATAATGATGCATTCAATCATAATTATTGCTGCCGTGCCAGGTCGTATCGGTTTTCGTACCCGCGCGGGG
>SLIE01000367.1 GCA_007135795.1 Desulfobacterales bacterium | reverse complement strand
GTGTGGGCGCGGTCCAGATCAGCCATATCAAAAATCGTGATCTCATATTCGATCCCTTTCTTTCGCGCCTCTTTTTCATTTAAGCCGACCCTTGCAACTTCCGGATCCGTAAATATGGTCCAGGGGATAACCCGGTAATCTGCCATTGTCCTTTTAAAACCCACGAACATCGCGTTTGTCGCGGCAACCGCCGCCTGGTAGGTCGAAACCTGCTTAGATTGACAAGGGTTTGTAACGTTACCCGCACCGAAAACATTGAATACACGTGTCCCGAGATATTGATCGGTTTCCACGGTGCCATCTTCATGGAAGGTTACGCCGATATCTTCGAGACCGAAGCCGAAGGCTTGTGCCCTGCGCCCCATCGCCGCGAGGATTTCGGTAAATTCAATATGTATTCTTTCTTGTTTTCGGGTGCACGTCAAATATTTTTTCCCGTCTTCAATTATGATCGATTCCGTCCGGCACTCCGTGAGAATTCGGATCCCTTCCGTTTCCAGGCGTACCCGGACCAATTCGGATATGTCAGTGTCTTCGTCGGGAAGAATTCTTTCTCCCCTTTCCACCAGGGTCATCCGGGACCCGATGCGACCAAAAACCTGCGCCAATTCACAACCGGTAGGGCTGCCTCCCAATATCACAAGTTTTTCAGGGAGCCTTTTGTAATGCCATATGGTATCGGATGTCAGTATCCGAATCCGATCGGAACCGGGGATGTCTGGTATTATTGGCGTCGAACCGGTGGCGATGACCAATGCCTTGGTAGTCAGTACTTTAGTATCCACCTTTACTTCCCAGGGACTCGATACCATTGCCCGGCCATGATAGCAGTCCACGCCTAATTCTGTGCAGTGTTCAGCGGAATTGTTTGGTGCCAATTGTTGTATGATACTATGGACGCGTTCCATGACCCCGGCAAAGTCGAAATCAATATCCGTTTCTTTAAATCCAAACTTTGCGGCATTTTTTGCATAATGGGCGATTTTTGCACTTTTAATGAGTGACTTGCTGGGCACGCACAATGTGTTTAAGCAATTCCCCCCCATTTTCTCCTTTTCTATCAGGGCTACTTTCGCCCCGTATGCTGCGCCGACATGACTTGCAGCCAGACCTGCGGCGCCGCCTCCGATGATCACCAGGTTGTACTCGAACCGCTCTGGTTTCCTGAATTTCCTGGTTATTTTTCGTCTTCTTAGGATGGTGATGAATCCTTTGGTAATCCATGGAAATACCGCAAGGAGCCCAAAAGATGCAAGGACGTTGAAGGATACTATGTCATCGGCGGTTTCGATCGTGGCGAGTTGCGTCCCTGCAACGATATACACTATCGTTGTGGGAAGCATTCCTGCCTGGGTGATGATGTAGAAAATACCGGTTTTGATCGGTGTGAGGGCCATGAGAAGATTAAGTAGAAAGTATGGGAGGACCGGAAGCAGTCTCAGGCTAAGCAGGTAAAGCGCGCCGTCTTTCTCAATTTCTTTATTGATGATTTTAAGTTTGTTGGCAAAGCGGTGTTGCACATAATCCCGGAAAAGAAATCGGGTGGCGAGAAAGGCAAGGGTTCCCCCGATCGTACTTGCAAATGAAGCGGCTATAATGCCGGGGATAAGCCCGAAAATAGCACCGCCTGCCAGTGTCATGACCGCAGCCCCCGGAAAGGAAATCGCGGTAACGACAATGTAGATTACCATGTAAGCGGTCATGCTGACCACCGGGTTGTTTTTGTAAAATTCTGAGAGTGTGACCTGGTGTGATTTGAGTTCCTCGAGGGTTACGTACTGGTAAAGTTCAAATCTGAAAAAAACAAATCCTGTTACCAGTATCAGGCAGGCGATCGCCAGTTTCAGGTAGGCCTGCCGTGACGGTATTGCCATTTAATAGCTCCGGGGAGAATGATTCTGGTGTTTCTGTTCGGGGCGTTGAAAGCCCGGTGTTCAATAACTGTTTGATTGACAGTCACTCGGACATATATTATTGATTTGGTATTTCATGGATTTAAGATAAACTATATTTAATTTTCTGCAAATATAATCAAGGAGAACAATATGTCTGAAGTTCCGGAAGTCAAGATTTATACATTGAGCACATGCGGGCATTGCAAGCTGACAAAGAAGCTCCTCAAGGAATGCAATGTGGAATATGATGCGGTCGATGTCGACCTGCTGGGGACCGAGGAGAGACAACCGGTTTTGGAAGATGTCAAGAAACTCAATCCCAAGTGTTCCTTTCCCACAATTTTAATTGGAGAGCATGTGATTGTCGGGCACCACGAAGACAAGATCAAGGAGGCTCTGGGAATTTCATGAAACCAGAAGATCTGTATAAGCGGTTGAAGAAAATTCAGGAGCCGAAAGGTTATTATTTCAACAAGGACAGCGAACTGGTTTTTGAACTCCTGAAGGGATTGCTCACAAACAAGGAACGCTGGGGATACATGGCTTGCCCCTGTCGCCTTTCGTCCGGAGACTATGAATCCGACAAGGACATCATCTGTCCCTGTGTATACCGGGAACCGGATGCAAAGGAATACGGGAGCTGTTATTGCAATCTTTATGTTTCAAGAGATTGGAACGAAGACAAGATACCCCATGTGGTCGTGCCTGAACGCCGTCCACCTGAACTGAACAAGTAATATGGAATGGCTGTGGAGATAGATGATCTGCCGCCGGTCATTATCGCCCTTATGCGTTCGCGATCAAAGGACAATTTCAACCGGGCGGCACCGGGTATTGCCCTGGCAACTGCATGAGAACGCTTATATCTCTATGGCTTGCTTCGATGCGCCCTGTGATAAACGGCAGGGCCACAGGTCGCTTATCTACGCTTCGCCAAG
>SLIE01000382.1 GCA_007135795.1 Desulfobacterales bacterium | reverse complement strand
ATTGTGGCGTTCCTATGCCATCACCGATGCCACCTATACCGAGCCCGGACCCGGCATGGAAGACCGAAGGGGTAATATAATCGAGAACATACCCCGAAAAGTCAGGAAAGTGGGCGTCGATGTTCAGCATCCTACTGGGTTTTTTACCAATTGCTGGCTGGAATACCAGAGTGACTATTATATCGATCCCCAGAACATTAGGTCCCGGGAGGGAGGGTTCAGCTTGGTAAACCTGGGGTCTTGGCTATACATTCGATACCGTGACCGTTAGGTTTGACGTTAAAAACCTTACGGGCGAATCCTATCATTCATTTGTATGGAACTCGGACTGGGGATTCGGTCCCGGCCCCGAGAGAAGTTATTATGGATGGGTGAAACTGGCGCTTTGATCATCTTACTGTTTAAACATTGCAAGGGAAGTTGATTTTAGAGATGGCGTCACCAGGTATGAACCATATTTCGGCATGACCCATCACGACCACCGCATATGTAAGATGTGTGGAAAAAGTGTGGAGGTGGTGGACGAAAATATTGAAAAACTCCAGGAAAAACTGGCTAAAAAATACGGATTTACCCTTAGCGGTCACAGTATGTATCTCTACGGTGAGTGTCAGGAGTGCCGTAAGAAGTGATAAATCCGATGGCGGTGGAGTCTGCTATATCAAGATTGCCCGCCTGGTTATTCAAAAAGATTTCGAATTTGACCATAACCCTGCGCTTCAAGATCTTCCGCAGGTATGAACCTGAGCGCAGCCGAATTCATGCAGTAACGCAACCCTGTAGGGGGCGGCCCGTCTGTAAAGACATGTCCCAGGTGAGAGTCGGCTTTTTTGCTTCTCACTTCGGTTCGCACCATGAAAAGCAGGGTTCGGTCTTTCTTTTCATAAACCGCCTCAGGAGAGATGGGCCGCGTAAAACTTGGCCATCCCGTCCCCGAATCAAACATGTCGGTTGAAGAAAAAAGCGGTTCACCCGAAATGATATCCACGTAAATGCCCGGTTTTTTGTTATTCCAATACGGATTGTCAAACGGGGGCTCCGTGCCGTCCTTGCGGGTCACTTGAAACTGAATGGGCGACAGCGTTTTTTGCAATTCTTCATCGGAAGGTCTCACATAACCGGTGCTTTTTTGGTTTTTACCTGTCTTGTCAATGTCTTCATCCGAAGTTGTAATCTCCGAGATCTGCTCCGGATTTAACACACCCCAGTTTTTTTTGATAAACTGATCCCGCCCGGAATTATAACGATAAATTTTATACCGAACCGGATTTTTCTTGTGGTAATCCTGATGGTATTCCTCGGCCGGGTAGAACGTTGTGAAAGGGCGTATTTCGGTGGCAACAGGATCGGTGAATATCCCGGATTTCTCCAGGCGGTCTTTCGAGGCAATCGCTTTTTCCCTCTGGGAATCGTTATGATAAAAAATTATCGATCTGTAATGGGGACCGCGATCCACAAATGAGCCGCCTCCATCCGTGGGATCGATCTGCTGCCAATAGATTTCAAGCAGTTTTTCATAATCGATTATATCCGGGTCGTAAGTGATCTGAATTGCTTCCACGTGATCGGTCTTCCCTCTTGCCACATCTTCATAGGCGGGATTTGCGACTGTTCCACCGCCATAACCCGATACAATATCAAAAACGCCCTTTTCATTTTCAAACGGGGCGACCATGCACCAGAAACATCCTCCTGCAAAAGTTGCCAGTTCATAATTATTGTTTTTATCATTGGTTTCATTATTCATCACACGGCTCTCCTCTCCCGCGCCCAGGTTGCAGCCGGCTGTAAACAGCAGAAAAAATACAAGCGCTGCCGAGGCTGCGCTGAAGCGAGTCAACTTGTTCACTGTTACTTCCCCTTTATGTTCGGAAAAAAGCATCCTTTTTTACAATAAGGGGATTTTAAATATATTCAATGGGGACGACTTTGTGAAAAGTCCAATATCTTTGTCACGCACAGCCCCTGAGTCTTTCATGCGCACTTAAGCAATCTGCATTATTAGCTATTGTGCAGACCTTGCTCTTGTGCTTTTACAAGTCATTCAAGTGCGACTTTTTACGAGTCTTTGTGGGGAGAAAATAGGGGGGGGTTAGAGTTATGGGGAAAAAGTCGGCGCATGTTAAAACGGAATGCAAATCATTTTTGTGTTGATCCGTCGTCAAACCCACTGTCAAAACCCGGTGCCATTCCATCCCCGGGTTGAGGATAATCCATGCCAAATTCCGGCTTGGTGAGGGCCCCAGGGTCAAATTCGCCGGCATCGGCGCGTAAAGAGAGATCAAAACCGCGCATTTTACCTTCCTCCCTGTAATACGGACGTCGCAGTTTCAGGGCGTTCATTGGGGTTACGACAATGGCCGCATCGTTGACAACCGGGCAGTAATGTTCGCAATAGCCGCATCCGCCGCATTTGTCCTCAATGACATGCGGTACGGGATAGGGGAGGTCTTCCCTTCTTTCAAATTCCACAGCCTCGTAAGGGCAGACTTCGTCACACACCATACACGATTTTTTGTATTCCCAGGCAAGGCATTTTCTTCGGTAAATAACTGCTGTCCCTGTTTTTGCCCATATTCTTTCTCCGGCGGACATTTTCAGTATGGCGCCGGTAGGGCACACATTGCCGCATACCCGGCACTTGGGGTCGCAGTAGTTTCGGGCCGGCACGATTGCCGGGCTGAACATGCCGGCCATTCCGGCGGTAAACCATACGGGTTGAAGCGTATTGGTGGGGCACCCGGTCATGCACTGACCGCACCGGACGCACAATTGAAGAAAATCCGGTTCCGGAAGTGCACCCGGCGGCCGTATCAACCGCGCCGAGCGGACCAT
>SLIE01000218.1 GCA_007135795.1 Desulfobacterales bacterium | reverse complement strand
CCCCCGGATGGACATCGAGGCCAAACCGTGATACCGGATAAGTTCTCCCGCTTTCGATACCCACAGTAAAGGGTACCGCCCCAAGCGGTGCCGGGTCAATACCGGCCGCAATCTGGAGCATGGCCGTGTTCCCGCCAATCACCACATCGAGTATTTCCCCGGATGCGGCATCCGAATCCTCGCAAATCTCTTCTATCAGATGATTGATTGCCTCCCGTAATATCCCGGAAAGCTCTTCGAGACCTTCAGGGGTGGATGCGTACTGGATACGCCGCACCACATCATGACCATACCGGATCTGGGGATTCAGGGCCGACGTGGTGGAAAGTTCCTTTCCTGTTTTAAGCGAGATCAGTGTGGCAACAAGTGTTGTCGTTCCGATATCTATGGCGAGGCCTTTGGGGACGGTTCCCTTTCTGAAACCTTTGATTTCCTCTGTCTCTCCACTTTCGTACCGGCAAATGGTCCGGGAAGACGAAGTATACACCCTAACTGCGGCATTCATTTGATTTTCGACATCATCGGCATGTACCTGCCGTCTTGCAGACGCCTGATCATTCCCTTGAGATTCAAAGGCAAAAAACTCGGGATCCTGTTCTCCTTCCAGTATACGATGCTCTTCTTCCACATTATCGGAGAGCAACCTTACGATCATATCCGATTTAGGGGTCAACTGGCATGCCAGCCGCACCCCTTCCGCATGTTGTTTATCTGAGATATCCTTGTGCGGTGTCGGACGCACATTGAGCGGAAACTCCACACATACCAGACACTTTCCGCAAATGCCGTCCCCGCTGCAAGGCATATCCATTTCAACGCCCGCCCGGTACAACACGTCGGCAAGGGTTTCGCCCCTGCGGGCACGTATGGTTTCCCCCAATGGGTAAATTACTATTTTCGGCATTTTAAAATTTCCATAAAATAACCGGTCATGGTTAACCGGCATCCCATCCGAATTACGGATAGCGTTTTATATCCGAATCACGGATATGGTCTCGCGATTGTCTTCGGCAAGAAGTTTGAGATCCTTTCGGAGCGTCTCCTCTTTCACGTTTTCAGGGACCACCACGGCGGTGCGCAATGAAAAAATAGGTGTCCCGTCTTTTGCCTCGACAAGTTTCGTTTCAAGCTCCACAATATTGATGCCCAGCGACGCCATTAACTGACTGGTGCGATAGACAATCCCCATACGATCCAGCCCTTTTACCCGAATTTCATAATTGGGGACAGAATCCTCGGACCCAAGCCCTTGGTATTTATCATCTATCGGGAACAAGTTGATATCCAGTTCCCGGTCTCTTTCAAGTTTGTTGCACGCATCGGTCAGATTCCGGGCAATCTCATCATCATCGGCAACCACAAGGACCATGAGGGCAAAATGTTTTCCAAGCAGGGTCATGCTGGAATCCTTGAAATTGGCCTTGGAATCGTAGACAGCCTTGGATACCCTGGCGACAATTCCCGGCAGATTCAACCCCACTGCTGAGATAACAAACTCCTGTTTCATTTTTACATCTTCCCTTTTTTTCTTTATTATTTCTTCCGGGGCGAGCTGAGCAATCCTGCAAATTTTGTAAAAAGTCTCAAAATTGCTGGAGATGGCGAAGTTGAAAGTTCCATATACAAAACGTAGTGATTTTCATTTGCGACGACATACAAATAGTATCTTGAGCGGATGAAAATCGCTACAACGGAGTAGATGGGACCTTTAACGACGCCATCAATCCTGTTCAGAGATTCGGGGATTACCCGCGGCACGGGCACTGATTCTTTCCAGAGCGCCTTCAATTTTCACCTTTACTGTCACAACCGGCGACACGGCGCCGGCTTCCACAGCCCCGTCAATTGCCAAAGCAGACACTTTCTTGCGGGCATGCATCATTGCATCATCATATTCCGGAAATTTTGCCTGTTCTTCATCTATCTGAACAATGTAATAACGGCTTTCCCGCTTTTCCCGCATATACAAAATGGCTTCTTTTTCAATAACCACGGAACCTGCCACTGCCCCCGCCGCGTTGGCAACCGGTGCATGGGACGGCAGGATAAATGGTGCCCCCAGCCGCTTTGCCACTTTCCTGACAAAAATATCCGCCGGCGCCCCGATCCCGATGATGGGAAACCGGCTTGAAATCTCAACGGACAGATACTGATCCGCCTGGTTAATCGATTCTTTCAAAAACCACCTGCCCCAGCGCCCACTGATATTCTCCGGCAACGATGCCTGCCTGCTTCGGGGGGTCTGTCCCGCCAGAAAGACCACGGCCTCTTCCACCATCATGGAAACAATGTGGTCCAGCACATCATCGACAAATGTCCGGGGGTTTTTATCGAACATTGAACACGCACAGGTTACCGCCTGCCGGGCCACATCCCCATCCCATATATCCATTTTGCCGTTTACATGCAACAGGTCACTGGGCGTCAGGGTCGACTCTTCGATCAGACCGAGTCGAAACAACTCATCCGCGTTCAACTGCACGACATGATATACATTCAGGGCTTTTATGAGCGACGAAACGCTGGCTGGTCCCTGGTTCAGGATATTGATGACACGTATCGTTTTCGAATCTGAAATTCCCACAGTGGAAGGGTTTACCTCTCTTGAAAACATCCAGTACTGAATGTCCTCCGGTACCCATATACGGTTTTTGCTTTTTAACGCCATGAACTCGTCATGGATGCGGGGGAATTTCCAGGCAAGTCGGGATAAAGGAACAACACGATCCGGCCCGGCATGAATTGTTCCGCCCTGGCCAAAGACAATCCGACTGTCACACCCCACACATGCAGTTCGTATGCGGGCCGCTTTTACAGCCGTTTCAATCTCCCCTACCCT
>SLIE01000023.1 GCA_007135795.1 Desulfobacterales bacterium | reverse complement strand
TTTCTTCTTTTGAAAGGTTTTTTATTTCGATGGTATTTGGCATGATATAAGTTCCTTATGTTTATATATAAATTTGCATGTATTGACCAGTTTGTCAAATCCCTTGAGCAGATAGATACGTAACGATACGCCGAAATCAATTACCTGACCTTCAAATTTGAGCCACCATAAGTTTTACCATAATATAATGATTAATGGGTACAGATTGCGACAAATTTAGTCAAGTTAAATTAAAAAATATGGTTAAAAGTGAATTACATAAGATATTTATGCTTGCAGGATCAAGCTGCTTGCAACATGATGGGAGCAGATACTTCCTCCGCCACTATTATTTATAAAGATTTATTAAATATGATTGTCCCTTGACCCGCCAAACAACCCGCCATAAAAAACAGTACCCACCTCTTGCCTGTCTGCTCTGCGTGTTGATGGCATAGCAACCCCTCACGAAATATTTTTGTTACCACAGGATATCAGTCTATGGGCATAAATCGACATTTGCCTCGGGTATTATATGACATGCCCGAATTCCAAATTGAAAACGATAGTTTGCAGCATGCCCAGAATTGATGCGCCCGTAAAAAGATGAAATGCTAAAAAGAAAGCCCAAGCGATTATTTTGGGTTGAAATAACACGTCGGGTGAATCTTGTTGAAAAAACAAAACATTTCAATGTAAAATACAGCAAGCAGGTCCGGACGATATTTCATCCGAATAAAGCAGGGGGAGTCATGACCACGCAAGAACAGATCATACAATTGCTGAAAGAAAAACAGCCATACCTGGCAGAACAATACAATGTCAGAAGAATCGGGCTTTTTGGGTCCTATGCAACGGGAACCCCTCATGAACAAAGCGATATCGACCTTATTGTGGAGTTCGACGGCCCGGTCGGATTCCGGTTTTTTGAGCTGTCAGAGTACCTGGAGAACCTTCTGGAAAGGAAGGTGGACCTGCTGACCGCTGACGGGCTGCGTGGGATCCGGGTTCCCCGTGTTGCCCGGTCAATCAAGGAGAACATTATATATGTCTGAGCGCACTGACGCGGATTTTCTCACTGATATTCAAGAGGCCATCAGCCGGATAACAAAATACACAGCCGGTATAACCTACACGGATTTCCTGGCGGATACGAAAACACAGGACGCCGTCATACGCAACCTGGAAATTATCGGCGAGGCGACCAAGAATCTCAGGGGAGATATGCGGGACTTCTACAGGGATGTTCCCTGGAAAAGCATGGCCGGTATAAGGGATCGCCTGATTCACGATTATTTCGGCGTCAATCTTGATATCGTGTGGCAGGTTGGTGTTGAGGAACTCCCCGGCGTAGCGGCGTCCATCGAAAAGATTCTCCGCGGGGAAAGTGCCGGATAACGAGCAACAGCAGACAATTTTAAAAACCGAGGACCCCTCCGACGGCATACTTTCCTGGCTCTGTCAGGCGTGCGACCGCTGCCATTGATTCAACTTTTTTTGGCATTTTGACCCCCTGATGATGGCAGATGATAGTTCTTTTTACCCACCAAACGACCCACCATTAAAAACACCATTAAACGCTGATATTCCAACAAAAAACAACCGATAAAAATTCAAAACTTCTGAATATATAAATATACTTTTGCAAAAATAAGGGAAGAAGAGGGGGAGAAGAGATTTATTTTAGGATATGCCGTCAAAATAAAATAAAGACAAGTCTTATTTTAGATACGAGGATAAAAATGAAGCGAGAACTCCAAGGCAGATATGTGACCATATTTCTTGACTTTGCCTCTCCGTAGGTATATACTCAGGATATACATAAGGAGGCGGTTTATCATGCTCACAAAAATCCAGAAATGGGGCAATAGCCAGGGTTTGCGCATCAATAAAGACCTGTTGGGAAGCGCGAACCTGAATGTCGGGGACGAAGTGGAGATCCAGGTAAAAAATGGAGCCCTGGTCATCTCCCCGGCCCATAAAATTCGCGGCAGATATAAATTGGAGGACCTTGTCGCCCGGATCCCCGGGGACTATCAGCCTGAAGAGGTCGATTGGGGAGAGCCGACTGGAAAGGAAGTCTGGTAATGACCTACATTCCCAAGCAAGGCGATATCGTCTGGTTCACTTTCGACCCGCAATCCGGCCATGAGCAAAAGGGACGTCGCCCCGCCCTGGTGGTCAGTAAGGAACTTTTTAATCGCAGTACCGGTATGGTTATTGTGTGCCCGATCACAAACGCCGAGCGAGGGTTTCCTTTTCATGTTCCCGTCCCAGAAGGCAGCAAGGTTTCGGGCTTTGTCATGATCGAGCAGGTTAAGTCGCTTGACTTCCGTGCCCGCCGTGCTCAACTGGCCGAAAAGGGAGGAGATACGCTTTTGGCAGATGTGCTTTCGATTCTGGACGCATGTATTTACTGATTAGGAGCAATTACGCCACGTACTATATCCCACGTTAAATGCCTTTCTGGGAAAAGATCTGTGAGGACTACGCGAGCAAACACAGAAGTTGACATCCTCCCCTTCCCAAAGTAAGAGATTCACCCGCTAAATCAAAAAAAATTGTCTTTCAGTAGATTTTGACTATATTGTCTTATGCATAAGACAACACCTGTGCTAAAAAATGAAACCTTTAACCGGAAAATCTGATTTTTCCTATTTAAACAATCGATATTATCTACTGAACGCCGGAGCTGCGCAGCAAGTTCGACCAGGCTTCAGTGAATCCCTTGGTTGATTTGCGCTTTTGCATCATCCAGCTTAGGTTTGTTTTCGATAAGCGTGCTCTTGAATTTTTAAATTTAAATTATTTGTATTAAAGAGACTTTCTTGATAAAAAATAAAGATAAAGATAAAGATAATGGAATTCGGC
>SLIE01000252.1 GCA_007135795.1 Desulfobacterales bacterium | reverse complement strand
ACAAAAAAACCATTAACGGCGAGCTATATTTTTTTTTACATACTTTTTTCTGAAGACACATGGCGTATTTTAGTCTCAATTGTTTTTACCGCTCTGGTCGCGCCGAGAATACAGCACCCGGAAATAACGGTTGCAGGGTATATTCTTCTCTACATCATGGTTGCAACCATAGGGTATGCATTTGGTGGTTTGCCGGCGAGGCTGATAACCCGTGGGTTCAAAAAGATGATCCTGGGTGATCGGATACCTTGATATATCCCGGAAACATTATTGCCGCGGATTCAACTTTGTTTTTTATCATTCAAGCGTTTTCGCATGGCACTGGTGCTGAAAAACTATAAGAAGGATATTTCCATGACTGTTCATAACAATGAAATCTCTGAAAAATTTTCCAGATTTGCCGACCTGATTGAAATTCAAGGGGGCAATCCATTCAGAGCGAGAGCATACCGTGAGGCATCTCGTGTAATAGGGGATACGTCGGAGCAGGTTGATCAGATGGTGAAGGAAGGGCGTAACCTCACGGAACTTAAAGGGATTGGTGGAGATCTTGCCGGAAAGATCAAGGAGATCGTGGAAACGGGTCACTTGCAGTTATTGGATGAGATGGAAAACGAAATTCCGGCTTCCCTGTTGGAGCTTATGAATATCCCGGATCTGGGGCCCAAACGGATTGCCATGATGCACAGGGAACTGGGTATTGATTCGATGGAAGATCTCAAAAAAGCCCTTGAAGATGGAAAGATATCTTCTTTAAAGGGTTTTGGAAAAAAGACCGAACAAAAAATTTTTACATCGATTTCAAGGCCTAAAAAAGAAACCGGTAAACGGTTTTTGTATGTTGATGCGGCACCGTCTGCCCTGGCCTGCAAGCAATACCTGGAGAAACGTGCGGATACGAATAAGGTCGATATTGCCGGAAGTTTCCGGAGGGGCAAAGAGACCGTCGGAGACCTGGATATCCTGGTGACTTGCAGAAACGGAAGTGAAAAAGATATTATGGACGCTTTTGTCTCTTTTGACGAGGTCGTTCATGTTTATGAAAAGGGGGATACAAAATCCTCGGTGCTTCTGCGTAACGAACTCCAGGTTGACATTCGAATCGTGTCGGATGATTCTTACGGTGCGGCAATGCATTATTTTACCGGTTCAAAGGCGCATAACATCGCTGTTCGTAAGCTTGCCGTCCGTAAAAAATACAAGATAAACGAATACGGGGTGTTTGAGGGGAGTCGGCAGATTGCCGGAAAAACGGAAAAAGAGGTCTACGAGGCTGTTGGTCTGTCCTATATCGAGCCGGAACTCAGGGAGAACCTGGGAGAAATAGAAGCATCCCGGGAAAAGAGGCTGCCCCGTCTTATCGAGGAAAAAGATATTCGCGGTGATCTTCACATGCACACCACCCGCACCGATGGCAGAAACACCCTCCACGAGATGGCGGTTGCTGCAAAGGAACTTGGGTATGAATATATCGCGGTTACCGAACATTCCCAGAAAGTGGCCATGGCAGGCGGGTTGAATGAAAAAGACCTGCGCGAATACCTGACATATATCGATGCCGCCAACGATGAAATCGACGGGATTACCATACTCAAGGGGATCGAGGTCGATATTTTGCAGGACGGAACACTCGATCTTCCGGATTCGGTCTTGCGGGAACTCGATATCGTTATCGGTTCGGTTCATTATCACCAGCGTTTCCCGGCCAGGCAGCAGACCGATCGAATTATACGGGCAATGGATAACCCATATCTGCAAATACTCGGACATCCCACGGGGCGACTTCTGAACAAACGGGATGCCATGGAAATTGATTTGGAAAAGATCATCAGGGCGGCAAAGGAAAAAAATGTCGTCATTGAGCTGAACAGCCAGCCGGACAGGCTTGATCTGCCTCATAATTACTGCAAATTCGCTGCTGATTTAGGGGTTAAAATCGTGATATCCACGGATGCGCACAGTAAGGAGGGTTTCAGATTTATGAAAAACGGGATCAGGGAAGCAAGGCGGGGTTGGCTTGAAAAGGAAGATGTTGTCAATACAAGGTCGCTTGGGTCGATGCGCGAATTGGTGAAGCGATAAATTGTTTGCTTTCAAGGTCAAGGGCAAGGTCAAGGGCAAGGGCAAAGGCATAAAAGCATGGCCCACGGAATACACGGAAAAAAATCGGAAAAAGGGCAAAAAAAAAGTAAGATATACCATAGAGATCAAAGAGATCCACAAAGGCCTAAGTGCCGGCCGGACGAAAAATCTTTGGCCTTCGGCGAAAGGCGATGACCAGGGTGATGGATAAAGCATTTGTCAAAGTTGGGGGGCCGGTGACTCCGACGGTCCCTTTCAGGTAACGATATGACCTTCTTTAAAGCTAAGATGGTTTTAACCATAGATGGTCAAAGGGGGAGAGGCTGAGGGAAAACCGGGGGGTATCCCCGTTGTAATCTGTGGTAATGGATTTGTTTCCGATAAGGTCCGTCCAGTTTGAGATGTTGTCCGCATTCGCTATTGAAATATCCGTGTTTATTTCCTGTTGTGCATTGGTGGTATTGACGATTACCAGGGTGTTGTGGTCCTGGTAATGGTTGTGGACAATCGCCACTGCGGGGTTCCCGGAAAAAATTGTCCCGGCTTCATTTCCTTTCGGGTGAAGGGCCATGTCATTGTCCACAATTTTGATGAGCGTATTTATCTCCCCGGCAATAATCCGGTGTATGCTTCCGCGTATGGTTGTTTCATTTACAATGACCGGGTAGATGGACCGTGTTCGCTTGATATCCCTGTATTCCCCGGTTTTTCGCATTCTTTCGGGATCGTTTGGCAGTCCGGCCATGTCGTTGAAATATATAGACTTGACATT
>SLIE01000286.1 GCA_007135795.1 Desulfobacterales bacterium | reverse complement strand
GTGATGTCGGATACGAAAAAACGTGCTGTGTGCATTTTGGTCAGCTTGTTGTCGAGCGCCGGGTTTTGTTCCAGAAAGGATTTGATCTGCATGGCGATGGCGGTTGATGAGTCTATGATGTTGACGCGCTTCCCGATTTTTTGCTGGATGATTTCCTTCAGCACAGGATAGTGGGTGCACCCCAGGATCAGGGTATCAATTTGCCGCACCTTCAGGGGGTGAAGGTACTTTTTGATAATCATGCGCGTTTCCGGTTTTTTCAGCCACCCTTCTTCCACCAACGGCACCAGAAGGGGGCACGAGGCACAATAGACTTTCGCCTGCGGATTTTTTTCCTTGATCTTCCTCTCATAAATACCACTGGCAATTGTTGCCCGGGTGCCGATGACGCCAATAGCACCGTTTCGGGTCGTTTCAAGGCAAAGATCCACTGCCGGGGTGATCACTTCATAGACGGGTACGTCAAATGCACTTTTTACGGCTTCGGTGGCCACGCTGGAAACCGTGTTGCATGCCATGACAATCACTGTTGCACCGTGATTGATCAGAAATTGAGTAATCTGGAGTGAATATTCAATGACCGTGCGACTGCTTTTGGTCCCATATGGGGTGCGGGCGGTATCTCCGAAATAAATGATGTCATAGTCCGGCATCACGTCTATTATACCTTTTACCACGGTCAACCCGCCGATCCCGGAGTCAAATATGCCGATCATGATGATTGCTTTCCGGGTGATTGACTTGTTACGGGCGGTTGGGGTACCCCTGCGTTATGTGTATCGATCCGTGCAAGTTCCCTGCGGACGCAAGCCAGAAGGACTGATTCCGGAACATCGGGTTTTATCCCGGGACATGCGGTTGCCATAAGGGCCCAGTTTCCCGGTGCCAGGAGTATGTTGTTGATAAAGGGCCAGGCCTTGCACATGCGGGGTTTTACCGGATGAATGGTGCAGTGTTTATCCCAAAACACACAGTATCCGTCAGCTTTCTGAGCTATTACGAGTTTTTTTCCGGACGGGCGGCAATATGTTTCCTGAACATGGTCAAGGGGAAGATCCAGGTAAAGCGCTATATCCTTGATATTTTCCTGCGAGACGTAGGTTCCGCCGAACCCCTGGCAGCATTCGCCACAGTCTTGGCATGTGAATAGATCCTCACCGGAAGTGGGCGTCTCAGAAGTCATAGCGTGCCTCCATTGCTTTTTTGAGCGTTACCTGGTCAATGTACTTGAGTTCTCCGCCCATGGGGACGCCGGATGCGATCCGGGTGACTTTGATATGGGTATGATACGGTTTCATTTGATTCATAATGTAGGTAGCCGTTGCTTCCCCTTCGATATTGGTGGCAGTGGCGATAATGATTTCCCGGGTATTGCCCGCAGCGACTCGTTTCACCAGTTCGGCAATCCGCAGGTCCGAGGGACCGATGCCATCCATCGGGGAGAGAAGTCCCTGAAGAATATGATAAACCCCCTTGAAACCACCTGATTTTTCAATAGCTACCATATCCGCAGGACTTTCCACCACGCAGATCAACCGGGCATCTCGTGACGGGTCCCGGCATATGCGGCATGTTTCAGCGTCGCTTAGTGAAAAGCAAGTGCTGCAGATGTTGACTTGTTTTTTTAACTCGCTGATGTTTCGGGCAAGTGTCTCGACTTCCTGGTCCGGCGCCTGCAAAAGATACATGGCCAGCCGTTCGGCGGATTTCTCCCCGATTCCGGGCAACTTGCAAAAGCTTCGGATCAGCCGGTTCATTGATTCTGGATAATGCCGCATGTGAGTCCCGGAAAGATATAAAACCTGGATATTCGGAAAGAACAGTATATCATTTTTAACGAAACATTTGACTCTGCATTCAACCCCAGGGACAGGTGTTACATAAGCCCCGGGATATTCATGCCACCGGTCAGCTTGCTCATTTCCTCGTTCACCATGGCCTGGGAGCGGGACAGGGCATCGTTGACAGCCGCGACAATAAGGTCCTGAAGCATCTCCACGTCTTCGGGATCCACGACTTCTTTTTCAATTTGTATGGAAATGACTTGCTGTTTGCCGTTTGCCACAACTTTGACCATGCCGCCGCCAGCCGTGGCTTCGATTGTCTTTTCAGCCATTTCCTCTTGCATCTGGGCCATCTTGCTCTGGAGTTGCTGGGCCTGTTTCATGAGCTTGTTCATATTTTTCATGGGAATCTTTTCCTCCTAAAGGATTTTAATGTCCACTATTTTGCCGTTGAAAGTTTTAAGAGCCGCCGTTACTAGAGGGTGTGACAGCGCATCGTTTTTCAATTGGGTTGTATTCTTTTTCTGTTCGACCCGGTCAGGGCCGATCTGTTTTACGTCAATGGAGAAATTCACCGTTTTTTTAAAAAAATCATTACAACACTTTTCAATTCCGGCAATGTTTTTTTTCCTGTCCAGCAGGTTTGCACTCGGGTTCGATGAATCTACTTCGATCACCACATTGTCCGGCGATGTGTATTTTAATGTTCCACCGGCAAGGCATGCACCGAGAAATGGTGATTCGGAAGATATAAATGTATAGAACCTATCCCATATTTCATCCGAAGGCATGGTTTCGATGTCGCCGGAGGGATTGTCCTGATCCGCAACGTCTGTTGCCTCAGGATTGTCCCTGGGTTTATCCGGGGGAGCAGCATCCGGGCTGAACTGGGTTTTCGGGGTTTCTTCAATTACGTTCGGAAGTGCCGCCGTATTTAGCGAATAATTATCTGAAACGTCATCATTTCCCACGGGCGAGTGCGGTTCGCACGGTAAAACGGGTGGCGCTTTCATCGGGAGCGCTGAGACAGGATGATCCGTTTCTGTCGTGGATTCGCTATTCTTTCCGGT
>SLIE01000044.1 GCA_007135795.1 Desulfobacterales bacterium | reverse complement strand
TCGTCCCGGACGGAGGACTGGATCTTGGCCTGCACCGTGGAGAGTTCCACCTCGCGTCCCAGGTAGTTGTTTACGGCCCGGAGACGCTTGATGGGATCATCGATTTCCAGCAATTCCTGGGCTTCTTCCAGTTTGAGCTTCAGGTTCGAGGAGACAAGGTCCGCCAGTTTTCCCGGGCTTTCTATTTCTTCGAGAAGCATCCCGATTTCACCGGAATACTCCCCGCGTAAATTCAATATCTTTTCGCAATTTTCACGGACATTTCGCATCAGCGCCTGGATTTCAACATCAACGTCACCCTCAAAAACATCTGAAATCAAGTCAATGGTGACATGGTATACGGATTTTTTATTGGTATATTTTCGGATACGACCTTTTTCAAGGCCGTGTACCAGCACCTTGAAGTGGCCGTCCGGAAGTTTCAACATCCGGAGGATACGACACGCGGTTCCTACGCGATATATATCCTTGGGTTTCGGCTCTTCGGTCATCGGATCTTTCTGGGTGGCGAGAAAAACGAGTTGATCCCCCTTCATTGCTTCCTCGATGGCACGCAATGACTTTTCCCGTCCGATATAAAGCGGAAGAACCATATCCGTGTATACCACCACGTCTCTGACCGGCAATAAAGGCAGCTTATCCGGAATTTCCACGGATTTAATATCATCATCATCGATCATCCGGAGAAGATCGTCTTTATCATTTTCAGCCATTGTCGCTCCTGACGTGTACTTCTTTTTCAATGTATTATTCCCTACTTATAATATGGTTATATTTTCAAATAAAAAAAGCGCATTTTTCAAACCCGGCACCATTTCAAACCGGTTTCAGGTTTTACATGCCGGATAATCTCGGGGTTTCATTCCGGCACGCACACTTAATACCGCTTGTATTGGAAAGACAATTATCGGGTCCGACCCGGGGGTTGAAACAGCGCGATTGAAACCTTTTTAACCCCATAATTTAAAATGACGAGTTTTAACCTGTCACTAAATAATCAATTCTTCAAGCAATCGTCAAGCCCTGTGTTTCAAAAAACATATTTCTTATAGACCCGATTTGTGATAAAAACAATGAATTCTCCTCGGCAGGGAGTCGTCTGTAAAGCATCGAGACCTTGATTATCGGTTATGCCATGCCATAAACACATGCAATATAAGCTCTTTTGAATCCATGTCAAACCCCACAGAAATCATTTTCGGCTTTTTCTTCGGCCTGCTCATCGGGAGTTTTCTCAATGTCTGTATCTGCCGGCTTCCATTAAACGCATCCATTGTAACACCGCCATCGAGTTGCCCCTCTTGCGGCAAGCCAATCCGGTTCTACGACAATATTCCTGTTCTAAGCTATATCTGGCTGCTGGGAAAATGCCGCGGTTGCGCCATCCCTATTAGTGCCCGATACCCCCTGGTTGAAATTCTTACCGGTACGTTTGCCGCTTTGTGTGTGTTCAGGTTCGGCTTCACACCCACGGCGGCAATTTATTTTGCATTTATTGCATCACTTGTGGTGATTACTTTTATCGATATCGATCATCGTATCATTCCGGATATTATTTCACTCCCAGGAATTCCGATCTTCTTTGCCGCAACGTTTTTTCTCCCTGGAATAAGCCCTGTGGCATCGATTACAGGCATCCTTGTCGGGGGAGGAAGCCTGTTTTTAGTAGCATGGGGATATTATATGGTCACTGGGAACGAAGGCATGGGTGGCGGGGATATCAAACTGCTGGCCATGATTGGGGCAATCATCGGGTGGCAAGGTGTTGTATTGACTATTTTTGCCGCATCAATAACCGGAACTGTCATCGGATTGACATTAATGCTTGCTTCCGGAAAAAACATGAAACTCGCAGTCCCTTTCGGTCCTTTTTTAGCCCTTGGCGCCGTCATTTACATCTTTTACGGTACGGAACTCATACACTGGTATCTCTATGGCATACGCCCCTTTTAACGTTCCTTATCAATAAATAAAATTTTGAAATAGAAAGTTGTGGCAACGGGCAGAGGAACTGCAGGTTTGTCAATCCGTATGATTGTGATAACGGCGTAGTCCGACATCTAAAACCTGCTCAAGGGCTTATATACAAGACATAGTATTTTTAGTTTCAAAAAATATACATGTAGTAGGCTTTTCCAAGCCGGAAGCGGGCTTTACAACAGGAACACTTGAACCGACGCCGTCAACATCTGTCTGTTTTTTTTCACTGTCATGCGTTTAGATCAAACATTTAAAAATTAATTTAATCTAAAATTCGCCGAATCCTCAAAACGCACTTGACACAACGCGCGCATAAACGTATGAATATAGAACAATGATTTGATCTACAAAAAATGTTTAACAAATTAACAACCCGGTTTTGATATATAACTCCCGGAATTCTCATTATTAATTTAAATTCTTTATATCGTGGAAGTCATCACCCTACTTATTCACATGAAAAGTCTTTTCGAATACATTTGAATATCCGTAAGCCCCCCAACCTAAAAACAATTAAAAGAAAGGAGCATCAAGTGAACAAAGCAGATTTAGTTAATGAAGTCTCGAAAGTCGTAAGTACGAAAAAAGAAGCCCAGGCAGCTGTAGATTGTGTGGTGCAGGCAATTACCGATGCATTGTCAAAAGGAGACAGTGTCACCCTGGTAGGCTTTGGCACATTCAAACCCGTAAAAAGAGAAGCTCGTACGGGTAGAAATCCTCAAACCGGCGATCCCATAAATATCAAAGAGCGCAATGTGCCGAAATTTACCCCCGGCAAGGCACTTAAAGAAGCATTGAACTAATCCCGTCCAATATAGAGAGTTCACTGCAAGCCGTTTTATCCGGATTCCAATTTGCAAAAAATAAAAATGTGCCGG
>SLIE01000145.1 GCA_007135795.1 Desulfobacterales bacterium | reverse complement strand
TATATTTTTAAAGATTTATAATCCTAATGATCTATAAAAGCGGCAGCTTAGAGAATCTTTCCACTTTTTTTAATGTGTTGCGTATCCCTTTCGTTTCATTCATTGAGGAAACTGTTTATGCCTTTATTACAGACGATAACACTTGCTATCGTGCAGGGTCATACGGAATTCTACCTGTTTCGGATCAGTCCACCTTTTGCCGGTATCTGTTTTCATCGTTTGGCAAGCACAGGGACTTGATTTTGATGTGGAACTATATGCAGGAAACCTGATTGTGCTGTCGCTATAGCCTGAATAAGCTAAAATTAATTTGCTGATATCAGGAAGTTTCTGTTTCAAGCATGTTTTAGCGACTCAAAAGAAAGGGTAAACAGATGTCTAATCTTATTGCATACATCAACAACCAGCAGTGGCAAGAACTTCAGCAATGGTGCGCTGAGCATGACGTGCTGGAGATCGTTGACGAGCTCTACCGGCTCAACTCCGCCGAGCTTGCCATTGCTTTCAGGATGCTCCCCAAGGACCTCGCCCTGGAGGTTTTCGAGTCCATGGACCCGACGTTGCAGTCATCTCTTATTTCCTCCCTGCGCGATGTACAGATAAGGGATCTGATTGAAGAACTCGATCCCGACGATCGGGTTCGACTCATCGACGAATTACCGGCCAAGCTGGCGAAAGAAGTCCTTGAAGGGCTGAGTCCCCATGAAAGAAAATTGACCTCGATTCTTCTGGGATATCCGGAGGAGTCTGTCGGGAGAGCAATGAGCCCCGAGTTTGTGGCTCTGAAACAGACAATGACTGCTCCAGAAGCACTGGACAAGGTTCGCCGGCTCGGGCGCGCCGCGGAAAACATCTACATGCTGCCGGTCACTAATGAATCGCTTGTTCTGTTGGGCGTCATCAGCCTGAGGGAACTCGTGCTGGCAAAAGCGGATACCGTAATCGGTGACATCATGACCACCGACGTCTACTTCACCCGCGTGGATGAAGACCAGGAAAAAGCCGCCCGACTGGTCCAGGAAGCTGACCTGATTGCCCTGCCGGTTGTAGACATGGAAAACCGGCTTGTTGGAATTCTCACCTTTGACGACGCCATGGAAATTCTGGAACATGAACACACCGAGGACATCGCTCTTGGTGGTGCATCAAAACCATTGGAAATGCCGTATCTCTCGGCATCTGTAAGCTACATTGCCAGAAGCAGAGCCTTGTGGTTGCTTGTTTTGATTCTTGCGGCAACCCTTTCCATCAACGTGCTCAATTATTTTGAGGAGTCTTTGGAGGCGGTTGTTACATTGGCCCTGTTCATTCCGCTTTTGATCGACACCGGCGGGAATGTGGGCTCCCAGTCTTCGACGCTGATCGTGCGTGCCATGGCGGTAAATGAAGTCCGTATAAGCGATTTTCTCAAGGTGATTTTCAGGGAAACGCAGGTGGGGCTTTTGCTGGGAGCAATGCTCGCTGTCATTGCCCTTTTGCCGATCTCGATGATTTTTGATCCCAGGATAGCCATGGTGCTGTCATTGTCCCTGGTTACCATATGCCTTATTGCTGCCATAACCGGCGCGGCGCTTCCCATGGTGGCCAATCGCGTCGGCATCGACCCTGCCGTGGTCAGCGCACCGATCATCACCACCCTGGTGGACGCCACCGGTCTGGTAATCTATTTTTTAATCGCAAACGCGATTTTAGGGATATGACCCGGGTAAATGGTGTTCGAACGGCACGCATGGCATTGCCAGGCGCGGGCTTCCCCGAATATACGTCAAAATTATATCCTCATTTTTCCTTGTCAAAAAATTCCTGTTTCCAACCGGACATGGCGAACTATGACCCGATCAGTGTTTTTTTGAGATAGCACCTACTCGATATCCGTAACCTGGATCCAGAGCACAGCTTCCTGCACCATTTCTTTATCATTATGCTCACCTTCTACCACGTCCAGTGCGGCAATCCCCCACCACCCCGCCTTGGGAAGGCCGATTGTGAATTCGCCCCGATCATTTGCCCTGATACCCATGCTTTCAAAGGCAGGATGGGGCGCGCTGATTTTGGGATCCCCTGTAAAGGCATTCTTTTTCATGTCGGGGGTATGATTGAGGTATTCCACCTCCAGTTCAGCATTGGGGACGGGTTCGCCGTTGGACATGACCACGCCCCGAAACACGCCGCCGGTCCAGTTGGCGTAAGGCTTGTCCAAAGGAACGATTTCTGCAGCCAGCCCCAACGGCTCGTGCCAGTTGCCAGGCACGCCGCCCACGTTGAGTATCATTTTTGTAAATTGCTGAATATATTCGCCGTCAGCTTTTTCGTAATAAGGCGCCGGTACGAGCACAAACACGTAATCACCCATGGAGCGGACCACGCGTGCCGGCAGGTTGGCCTCAAAGGCATCACCTGCGTTTTCCAGGCCGGTCCAGGTAATCTTTTTCAAATACTTTTTGAGGTCAGTCTTTACGGCCTCGCCTTCACCGCGCTGATGCACCATGTAAAAGGCCTCTACCGGTGCCATATCCATGATGTGATCGCCGTCAAAGGGGTGTGTGAAAACCAGCTTCAGGGTTGTTTCCCCTCCCCGTTCAAGTGCACTTTGAGGACTGTATATCATCTGGAAGTGGGCCAGCGCGGATGAGTACAATACCAGGGTCAATAAACCGGCCAGTAATAATGAGCGTTTCATTCTTTTCTCCGTATTTTATATGATTAGCAAATTGAAATTCATTATCAAAAAGAAGTGACAAATCTTGATGTGCCTGTATAAAGTCGCGGCCAAATAGCTTTGTATACGTTGTCTTTATTCAAAAATCCTTGAACCGGGAATCTCAATGCGGTGTCCTTCCCCACCATCAAACCAAACCGAATAGTC
>SLIE01000402.1 GCA_007135795.1 Desulfobacterales bacterium | reverse complement strand
TGATGCTCGACGGTGAGAACCTGTTTCAGCAAAAAAAATATGCTGCCGCTGAATCGGCTTTTGAAAATTACACGGCACTTTATGGAAAAGATGAGATCGTCTTGCGGGCCCTTGCCAGGACACTCGAGGCATCAGGAAAAGTAGATGTGGCAAAAACACTGTATGCGGAGATATTAAACACCTGTCTGTCATGCGGCAACCGGGCGGATCCGTTTCTCAAGCGGCGTTATGCCGAACTTTGTTATCAAACGGGTGATACGTCTTCAACCCTTGTTGATATATATCTGGGGCTTGTACAGGAAGACCCGGATAATCGGGGGACTTATTTCAAGCGTGTTGCCGATATTCTCCTTAAGATGGGGGAAGCGGATGAAGCCAAACGCTACGAAACGCTTGCCCGAAATGCCCCGCAATAGTACATAACCACTTAAGCAGAAATGAAATTTTTCGGTTGAAACGTGGGAAATACATTCATCAATGCACTGATCGACATGAACCGGCTCGATCATGTCGGTGTCAAACAATGGTTGTTTTACCCGGGGATGCTGTTTCGCAGCAGCAGTTCATGGTGGGGAACCGGACGGCCAAGAAACTTCACTCATGAAGGGCTTGACTTGTGTTTTTTTGAAACCAATGACGCCAAACGCTTTCGGCTCGATTCGTCTACCCGTATTCCCGTCACTCAACCCGGAAAAATTCTATACATCATTGATGATTTTATCGGGAAAACGATAATCTGGGAACCGATATGCAATAGCCGGAAAAGCATTCCGATATGTGTGCTTTATGCCCATGTGACACCGGAAAACAGGTTGAAAGCCGGTGATGCGTTTTCCGGGGGAGAACCCATTGCCCGTGTCGCCCCGGTGGACCCGGAAAGAACCCCGTTGCCGCCGCATCTGCATTTATCCGTGATGGTTAAAGCAGCGTTGCCGTTTTCGGACCGCATTGAATGGAAATATTTAAATCATATGGATCGATCAGCGTTTCTGGATCCGGCACCGCTTGCGGGGATAGATGCCTTAAATATGGGCATGATCGATTTTGCAGGTAATGTAAATGTGTGTGACGATTATCCGGTTTACCCGGTGATTGAGATGGAAAATTGACGAAGGCAATTCGTATAAACGCCGTGCATTCGTTTTAATGCATCGAATTAAGTGGTAGTACTTCGAAAACGCCTTGAAATTGCATTAAAGCTCTGATATTAATATGGAGATTATATATTGGCGGATACCATGTGTGGAAATAAAAGAAAACATCCCGGTGCACCATTCGTAATTTTACAGGAGGATAGATGACCAGAGTTGGTATTGTCGGTGCGACCGGATATGCAGGAGCCGAACTTGTCAGGCTTCTTGCCGGGCACCCGGAAGTGAATTTGACATTTTTGACTTCCAGGCAATATGCCGGCGTGCCGTTTCATGAAATTTACCCGGCGTTTACCGGCATCGTCGATCTCACGTGTGAAGCGTATGAGCCGGACGCCGTGTGTGATAAAAGCGATATCGTCTTTACGGCCCTTCCGCATCAGCTTCCCATGAGTATTATTCCTGAGCTCGTGGCGCGTGGGAAAAAAATCATCGATCTTTCAGCGGATTTTCGGTTCAGCAATCCTGATGCATACGAAGCGGCATATATGCAACACACGGCAATTGAATTGCTCGATCGCAGCGTATACGGGCTTAGCGAGGTTTTTGCCGACCGGATAAAAGAAGCCGCAATTATCGGCAATCCCGGTTGTTATCCCACAAGTGTGCTCCTGCCGCTAATCCCGTTGATAAAGGCGGGGCTCATATTGCCTGAAACGATTATTGCCGATTCAAAATCCGGCGTGAGCGGCGCGGGAAGGGGGTTGTCCGTTAATTCCCTCTACAGCGAAGTCACGGAATCTTTCAAGGCATACAAAGTTGCCGTTCACCGGCATGAACCGGAAATGGAAGAGGTGTTAAGCGGAATTTCGGACACTCCGGTAAATATTACCTTCGTTCCTCATTTGCTGCCGATGAACCGGGGTATGGAAACAACTATATATGCCGGGCTTTCCAAAGATTTCACGGATAACGATATATATGATACCCTTGCAGGTTATTATTCAGGCAGACCTTTCATACGGATATCAAAGGCAGGCCACCCCCCCGACACCCGAAATGTCCGCGGCACCAACTATTGTGATATCGGGTTTGTCGTCGATCGTGACCATAGGCGGTTGATCCTGATGTCCGTCATAGACAACCTGGTAAAAGGGGCGGCAGGTCAGGCAGTACAGAACATGAACATCATGTTGGGCCTGGATGAAAAAACAGGTCTTGATATGGTGCCATTTCCGTTGTAGCCGTTTATAATTATCCGGTTATCTCGGGATATAAATGATTTATGGCATTTTTTTTTGCGTTTACAGGGATTTTTACACATCACACAAAGGAGCAGAATATGACGGCAACATTGATTAAAGGAACAGAGATACGAGAAAAGATCCTTGAAGAAATCTCAGCGGAAGTAAAAGAGATCAAGGAAAAAAAGGGGGTTGTTCCCGGTTTGGTTACCATCCTGGTCGGTTCGAGCCCGGCATCTATTTCTTATGTCACACTTAAAATCCAAACCGCGGAGCGTCTTGGGTTCAAGGAAGTTCAGGAGAACCAGCCGGATGATATTTCGGAAGCCGATCTTCTGGCATTGATCGATAAGTACAATAAGGACGATTCCATCCACGGTATTCTGGTCCAACTCCCACTGCCCAATCATATAGATGACAAAAAGATTTTGAATGCCATCGATCCGGACAAGGACGTTGATGGCTTTCACCCTGTTAATGTAGGACGACTGATGATCGGTGGGTCTGAAGTGAAATTCGCGCCTTGCACACC
>SLIE01000391.1 GCA_007135795.1 Desulfobacterales bacterium | reverse complement strand
TTTAACTTAGCCATTCGTGCATATTTTGGTATTTTATACGAGCATATCCTTCTTGCCCAAGCCGATGACATAAATTTCCTTACTGTCTGGCCGGCAACTTTTGGGTTTGAAAATTTTTCTGGTTTTAAATTGCTGCTTCACCGAGCGGACAAACGCCTCAAAATCCTCACCTTGGAAAATTTTTACGACAAAATTGCCCCCCGGCACAAGAACCCGTTCAGCAATTCCCAATGCCGCCTCGCAAAGCAGAAAAGACCTTGCCGCATCCACACTCTTGATACCGGTGGTGGATGGGGCCATATCGCTCAACACCACGGTATAATCACCGCCAATTGTCTCCCATGCCACATCATCCATTTCCATCACATCAAGCAAATGAAACGACATATTGTCCGGCCCGCCCCCGCCCCGGCTCATGTCCCGATCCTTGATATCGACTCCCACAACCCGGCCCGCGGGTCCGACAATATCCACGGCATACTTCATCCACGACCCGGGGGAACACCCCAGGTCAAGCACCTGGTCCTTCGGGCGTATCACATTGAATTTTTTTTGTATTTCATCAAGTTTATAGATCGACCGTGCCGGGTAATTATCCTTTTTGGCCATCTTTGAATAGTGGTCCGGCTTGCTGCGGTCGGTTCGTCGTTTTGGCATATATTTTCACCTGTATTTCTATTCCACAAACCGCGGGTTAAGCGTCACCCCGCAGGTGCTTTGTCTTTAATACCTATTTGTTGGGCACGTACAGTGCTTATCCAGCCTGAAAAAGAATATTCATCACCTCGGGCAACCGCCGTATCCCGATCAACTCCACCCCTTCCGTCTTGAGGAGCTGCTTTTTGCTGTTCACCGGCACAATGCACCGCGTAAACCCCATCTTCCCGATCTCCGCAATTCTGGCTGCCAGGTGGGAAATGCCCCGGATCTCACCGGTCAGCCCCACTTCTCCCAAAAGGAGCATTCCCTCAGGGATGGGCTTGTCGAGAAAGCTCGACGCCACCGCTGAGATAATCCCCAGATCAACAGCCGGCTCCGAGATTTTCACCCCTCCCGCCACATTCATGAAAAGATCATGCCCGGCGACATTTAATCCCAATTTTTTTTCCAGCACCGCCAAAAGCAATGAAACACGGTTGTGATCGAGCCCCAGCACGGTTCGCCGGGGCGTGGCAAAACCGGAACTACTGACCAACGCCTGCAACTCCACCAGAATCGGCCGACTTCCCTCCATACACGCGGTAACCACCGATCCGGGAGCGTTTTTTGCCCGTTCCGACAAAAAGACTTCAGAGGGGTTGGCAACTTCGGCCAACCCGGCTTCCTTCATCTCAAAGACGCCGATTTCATTGGTGGAACCAAAGCGATTTTTCACGGCCCTCAAAATACGAAACCCGTGATTCCGATCCCCTTCGAAATACAAGACCGTATCCACCATGTGCTCCATGATCCGGGGGCCGGCAATGGCGCCGTCCTTTGTGACATGACCGATGAGAAATGCCGGTATTCCGGATTGCTTGGACAGCCCCATAAGCTTCATGGTCGACTGACGCACCTGGGTGATACTCCCTGGCGCGGCCCCGGCCTCGGGCGTGTACATGGTTTGAATGGAATCGATCACCAGGGCATCGGGTTTTTCCGATTCCACCATCTGGATAATGGCGTCTACATCAACTTCAGAAACCACCATCAGGGAGGGTGATCCGGCGCCGAGTCTCAGGCTGCGCATTTTCAATTGCCGAATCGATTCCTCCCCGGATACGTAAAGCACTTTCCGTCCGGCTGCCGCCAGTTGATAAAGAATCTGCAATAAAAGCGTGGACTTTCCGATTCCCGGATCTCCCCCGATCAACACCAGGCTGCCCGGTATGATGCCACCGCCCAAAACCCTGTCAAATTCGCCAACACCGGTTAAAATCCGTTCTTCATCCCCGAGTTCGACAGAATCGATGGGGACCGGCTTCGGTCGCTCCGCAGCGGAAAGCAGTCGCCCGCCTGCGGCGGAAGGGCGCAGAATTTCCTCTTCGATCGTCTCCCACTTTTCGCATTCCGGACATCGGCCCATCCACTTCGGCACCTGGTGTCCGCAAAACCGGCATGCATATATTGTCTTCGGCTGTTTTTTCATTCAAATCCATTTAAAAAATTTATCCGGGCCGCCCGGCAAAATTCGCCCGTATTGACATTCGGTCCGCAAACTGGCATCATCCAACAATGCCTGCCAGCAGCAGGAAAGCCGATATCAAATACCAGTGAAAAAAGACCAGTGATTGATTACCACGTTCATACCCGACTTTGCAACCATGCCTCCGGCACCATGGAACAATATGTACGTTGCGCCATTGAAAAAGGGCTATCGGAATTCTGTTTTCTGGATCACCTGACCCTCAATGAAAACGGGTGTGACCAGTCCATGGGCCCGGATGATGTTCCGTTGTATGTATATGCCGTACGCCGGCTGCAAGACAAGTACAAAAACAAGATCGATATCAAACTGGGTCTCGAGGTCGACTTTACCCCGATCCATGCGGAAGCCGCGCTCAAAATCATCAACCGGTTTTCTTTTGACATAATCGGCGGTTCCGTCCATTTTGTGGAAGAAAAAAATATCGTCAGCTCCAGGAACAACCCGCCCGGGTTATCCCCCGATGACACTGAATTTTTCGATCAATACCTGGTGCTTGTCGAGATGTTGGCCGATTATAGCTGTTTTGACGTAATTTGTCACCTTGATGTCGTCAAAAAATTCGGAATCCATCCGCCAGCTGACTTTTTTGAGAAAATGGATGCAATTCTAACAAAAATCAAGTATACAGATCTTGTGATCGAAATCAACACCAGCGGCCTTTCACATCCCGCAAAAGCGGTCTACCC
>SLIE01000421.1 GCA_007135795.1 Desulfobacterales bacterium | reverse complement strand
TAACCGAAATCAGGATTGATACACTCGTAAAAGTCACAAAATCTGTAAAGATGGCTAAATGAAATAGAACCAGTTATACAAAGGTACGCGCTTTGGCCATCTGTTCAATGAAGCGGCTTTTACGTGATTAACAGGATTCTTAAAGCTACCTGGAGGTATACATGGAGATAGAAGTCGGTGGTATCAGGATCAAGTACGAATTGTCCGGTCCCGAATCAGCACCTGTTGTCGTCTGCAGCCATTGTCTCGCAGGGAGCATGGCAATATGGGACCCCCAAATGGACGCCCTGCGGAAAAAATACCGGGTTCTGCGTTATGATCTCCGGGGGCATGGTGGCTCTTCAGCACCGGACGAAGCGTATACCATGGAAATGCTTGCAGCAGATGTTGCAGGCCTGATGGATGAACTGGGGATTGAAGACGTTCATTTTATGGGGATCTCCATGGGCGGGATGATCGGGCAGGTTCTTGCCCTGATGGTCCCGGAAAGGGTATCCAGCCTTATTCTTGCCGATACCACATGCATGATTCCGGAAAACATGCGCCCGATCTGGGATGAGCGGATCGCCACTGCCAGGGAAAAGGGGATGGCCGCCCTGGCCGATGACACATTGGAGAGATGGTTAAGTCCACAATTTCGTGAAAACAACCCTGAAATTACCCGCAAAATAAAGGATATCATATTGACCACGCCTCCGGCCGGGTTCGCGGGGTGTTGCCAGGCGATCAGCAACTTTGATGTCAGGGATGATTTGTCCAGACTTTCAACCCCGACGCTGATCATGGTGGGTGAGAATGATCCCGGAACCCCTGTTGAAGCGGCCAGGCAGGTTCAGGAGGCAATCCAGAATTCTGTAATGCTTGAACTGCCCGGCGCATATCACCTGTCCAACATCGAGGCGGCTGAACAATTCAACGAAAATATGCTGGCTTTTTTATCAAGACAATAGTGTTTGGGTTCAAGTTTATAGCCCCATCCATTTATATATCTGTTTTATGTCCAGGCTTTCTCGTACAGTGGCGGCGAGACGGTCGAAGGCGGGTTCCAAATCGTAGATCCCGAATCTGCCGGTTTTGGGGGCAAGTCCTTTTTTGCGGCGCAATTCATTGATGAACCAGCGTCGAAACCGGTCACCGTCAAATATGCCGTGGAGGTAAGTTCCCCAGATCATGGCGTCTTCGGAGCATGCGCCTTCGGTTCGCCCGTCATCCGTTTCAAGAAGCGGGGCTGCAGACAGCCGGCTGATTCCGTGGTGAATTTCATAGCCGGTTACCGGGGTGTTTGATTTCAGGTGCCGGGCAGCGGTCCGTGTCAGCGTTTTATCGGCTTCGAGCACCGTGGTGATATTTAACAGTCCCAGTCCCTTGACTGTTTCCCCACTTGATTCGATGTGGTGCGGATCCTCGATAGTTCGACCAAGCATCTGGAAGCCACCACAGATACCCGCAATCTGCGTCTTTTTCTCCGTGGCCGCATTTTTCATTGAATTCAAGATGCGCCCGGCCATGCGGTTGTGGTGAAGCCATCGGACATCTGCCATGACATTCTTGCTCCCCGGCAGGATAATGGCGTCCAGGCCATTTATTTCTTCGGCAACCCGGATAAAGCGCAGATCGACATCGTCTTCGCACAAAAACGGATCAAAATCCGTGAAATTACTGATATGGGGAAGTTCTATCACGCCGATTCGCACATGGTCGGCAGCAATAATGCGCTTGTGATGAATGTGTTCCTTAAGGGTGACCGAATCTTCTTCCGGAAGCCCCAGGCTTTCCAGGTATGGAACCACCCCGATCACGGGCCGGCCCGTGTGGCGGCGGGTGTATTCGAGGGCATCCCCCAGGAGACCGGCATCCCCCCTGAACCGGTTCACCACGAAACCCGCGACCAGCTGCCGTTCCCATTCCGCCAGTACTTCCATGGTACCGACAAATGATGCAAAAACACCCCCTCGGTCGATATCACCGACGATCAGAACCGGGGCCGCTGCATGGCGAGCCATTTTCATGTTGACGATATCGTGGTGTTTGAGATTGACTTCTCCCGGGCTTCCGGCCCCTTCCATCACCACGGCGTCGTATTCGCCGGACAGTTCGTCGTATGCATCCCGAGCGGCCTTGGCGGCTGTCTCCTTGTAGCGGACATAGGTCATGACATTCATGTTTCCGATGGGAAAGCCGTTTACGATCACCTGGCTTCCGGTATCGGACGATGGTTTGAGCAGCACCGGGTTCATGCGCACATCCGGATCGATCTTTGCCGCCTGGGCCTGGACCACCTGGGCGCGTCCCATTTCTCCCCCGTCTCGCGTGACAAACGAGTTGAGTGACATGTTCTGGGCCTTGAACGGGGCGACCCGCAGCCCGTCCTGTAGTAAAATGCGGCACAATGCAGCGGCCATGATGCTTTTACCGGCGTTGGAGCTTGTTCCCTGGAACATGACGACCGGTGTTTTTTGCGTTCGTTTTCGGGCTGTTGCCGCTGTTGTCGGTTTCATATTCAGAACGTTTCGGATTGCGGAAACCAGCCGCTCGTTTTCTTCGCCCGTCTTCACTGCCACCCGGAAGAACCGCTGGTCCAGCCCTTCGTAATTATCGCAGACCCGTATGGCGATACCTGCCTGTTCGAGGAGTGCGGCGGCCAGGCGGGGGCTGTCGATATCCGTCCGGTCGATCCGGATGAACAGAAAATCAGCCTCTCCGGGATAAACGAAGAGTCTCTCGATCTCCGAGAGGTTCGAGGCAAGCACCTGGCGCTCACGAACGACGTACTCACGGGTTTTTTCAATAAAATTCGTATCCGCCAATGCCCGGGCGGCAGTTACCTGGGACAGCGTGTTAACGGACCAGCAGGGTTGTCGCCGGGAAATGGCGCGGATAACCTTCGGGTCGGCCAGGGCAACGCCCATGCGAAGCCCCGGAAGTGCGAATATTTTGGTTAAAGAAAGCAGGACAATCACGTTTTCAGGGCGGTTTCGGGCAAGGGTGTCGAAGTTTTCCACAAAATCGCCAAATGCTTCGTCAATCACAAAAAGGCTCTCGGGAAAATCCCGGGCCAGTTGTCTGATCCTGTCGCCGTTCGGAGATTGTCCGGTGGGGTTGTTCGGCCGGCAGATGAACACCAGTGCTTTGCCAAAAAGGGGCGATGATGCGAGCGTATGCGCAAGTACTTCAAAATCGAGATTGAAATCATTTTCTTCGACCAGACGCAACGTCTGAGCATCGATTCCGGCCACATGGCATGAGTGGGCATAATCCACGTATGCGGGGACCGGAATGAGGGCATGGGAAAACCCGGCCGCAACGGGGAGCAGGGCTATGATCTCCGCGGTGCCGTTTGCGCATATCACTTCTGCTTCAGTTGTTCCGTAACGCTTGCAAACAGCAGAAACCATCTGCCCGGCACTGGGGTCCGGGTAATTGACCAGGTCGGAGAGTGTGGCGGAAACCAGTGGCCTGAACCACTCCGGAAAACCAAGCGGGTTGATGTTTGCGGAAAAATCGAGTATATCCGTGGCCGGACGCCCGGATGTTGCTGACAATTGCGACAGGTTGCCACCATGCCGATTCTGGTTGTTTTGCCGGGTGCGCTTCATTCGTTTTTCGCTTTGTTGGCATCGATAATGCCGACTTCTTCGAATGTTTTGATTTCCGCCAGAATCCGGGTGGCGGCGTCCAACAGTTCCATGGCAATTGCCGCGCCGGTCCCCTCTCCAAGCCTGAACCCCAGGTCCAGGAGCGGGTCGAGGTCGAGTCTTTCATGCATAAACCTGTGCCCGACTTCCCGGGAACGGTGCCCGGCAAACAGGTATGCCCTGGCGGCGGGGGCGAGCTCACAGGCGATCAGCGCGCCCGCCGTAGAAATCAGGCCATCACACACAATGGGAATGCCGCGGGCCGCAGCGCCGATGACCAGGCCGCCAAGCGCCCCGATTTCAAACCCACCGACCTTTGCAAGGACATCTATTGGATCGGAAGGATCGGGTTTGTTGAGGGCCAGCCCTTTTTCTATTGCCTTTATTTTTCGCTGGAATCCGTCGTCGTCCACGCCGGTGCCGCGCCCTGTGAGGGTCGGAACCGGCAGTCCTGAAAACGCGGCGATGATGGCACTTGACGGGGTGGTGTTCCCGATACCCATGTCACCGGTGCTCACCATGTCCACGGGTGCCTCCGCAACCAGTTCATCGATGATTTCAATGCCGGCTTCGATGCTTGCAATGGCGTCCTTGCGGCTCATTGCCGGGCCTTTGGTGAAGTTGGCGGTCCCTTTGGCGATTTTTTTATGAAATATGGACAGATCCGGTGAGAAATCACATTTTACACCTACATCCGCCACACGAACCTCGGCCCCGGCATGACGTGCCAGCACACTGATAGAGGCGCCGCCATTAATGAAGTTGTACACCATTTGAGCGGTTACTTCCTGGGGAAACCGACTGACCCCTTCAGCGACCACACCGTGATCCCCGGCGCAGGTGACAATAACCTTGCGGTTCAAATGGACGTCCAGCTTTCCGGCAATGGCCGCAAGGCGCGCAGATAATGGCTCAAGTACACCAAGGCTGCCTGCCGGGCGCGCCTGGTTCGCCAAGCGCTCAAACGCTTCGGCCGCGATTTTTACATCAGGGGGATCGATCATCTCGATTCGTTTACTGAGCAATTTCATATTATGTCCTTCCAAAAGTAATGCGCTCGTAATAAAATTCGATAAATTTGTGGGTTACGGATGCTTGTTACTTCAACTTCAACGGCAATCCGCAAGCCACCAGGTATACGTCGTCCGCCACTTCGGCGACTTTCCGGTTGACAAACCCCGCCAGGTCCCGGAAAAGACGGGACATTGCATCCGGCGGTACAATCCCGAGCCCCACTTCGTTGGTCACGATCACCATGTCGCACGGCGGCGTGGATATGGCATTTAAAAATGCCTGGATCGAAGGGGCGTCCTCCCGGTCCGCATTTTCATAATGCATCAGGTTTCCCAGCCAGACGGTCATGCAATCGATTAATGCCACACCGTTCCCTTTCGGCAGCCCGGTAATGACACCGGCCAGGTCGAGCGGCTCCTCAATGGTGGTAAAGTTCCCTTTCCGTTCGTCCTTGTGGCGCCGGATCCGTTCCGTCATTTCATCATCGATGGCCTCGGCCGTGGCAATGAATGTCCGCACATCGTAAGGGTCTGAGAGCTCAAGAGCAAAATTGCTTTTTCCACTCCTCGCCCCCCCGGTGATCAGCGTCAGCTTTTTTTTTCTCATAGGGTATTTTCCAGGACTGACAGGGAGGCTTCAAGGTCATCAAGGGAAAAAATTTCAAGTGTCAAAACCCTTGGGAGATGCCCGCTGTCTTTTAATGTGGTGATGATATGGTTCAGCAGTCGGGGTTCCAGGTGGGTGAGATCCACGTGATCGCGGCCGTCGGCATTTACCCCGTGCAGGTGGACGACCCGGGTATGTTCAAGCCAGGCATCCAGACATGCGGGGACGTTTCTGTCGGTCAAAATCAAATGTCCGATATCCATGCAGACCGAGCATCCTTTTTCCGCCACCAGGGGAAAGACGCGGCCAAAATCGTAGGACAAGGTCTCTATGCATAAATTATTGGGATCTGCATAAGAAAACAAGGTGTCGATGGTTTTCCCGCACTGCGCAAGCCAGTTGTCCCATCCCTGATCTTCTCCTGGCGGGTCATTGAGATGAACGACCCATCCGAAAGGGGAAACAGGGGCCATCAGCTCCATAACCCGGAGCCACTTCCGGACGGACTTTTCCCTCTCGCCTTCATCCAAAGCCCCCGGCCAGGCATCCAGTGGCAGGTGAACCGTGAAAGAAAGGCCTGCATCGTCCGCAATGATCGCCATTTCGCGCACATCGGATTTAGACGGAAGATTGGAGTATTCGTCCGATTCGAACAGGACCAGTTCGACATCTTCGACAATATCTTTTATAAAGTGCAGGTTCGGCAGAATCTCCGCGGGGATGATATAGGATGTGGTCCCGATGCGGCATGGCATTTGTTTTTCCCGCCAGATTTTTCTGAAATGGTTCATACACCCCCCAAAAAAGCCACGCTGATGACGCATAACATGGTGGTCTCGACAATTTCAGTGAGTGCCCCCAGGGTGTCGCCGGTTATGCCATCTATTTTTGCCATGCAGATGCCATTGAAAACCACTGCCGCAACAATGGCCGCCAGAACCGCGAAAATTCCGTAAACGCCTGCCATGGCGGCGGCCAAAAGGAGGCCGAAAACCGAAACAATGACCATGTGGGCAGGCATCCGGGATTTAAGAAAAATGGAGGCCAGTCCCCCCTCTTTTCTGGCATAGGGCAGCAATCCCATGGTGAGTACCTGTGCACAGCGTGCCACCACGGCGGAGACGATCAGGGCGCGCCATCCAATACCCGGTGCCATGGAAGCAAGCGCCGACCATTTCAGCCCCAGAATGAAAAAAAGTCCCACGAAACCCATGGTGCCGATCCTGCTGTCGCGCATGATTTCGAGAATTTGTGTTTTCGGCCGGGCACTGAGCAACCCGTCAGCTGTATCGGCCACGCCGTCCAGGTGAAAAAACCCGTTGGAAAAGGAAAGGGCAAGAACGCCGAGCAAACCGGCCATCATGGGCGGAAAACCAAGAGCGTGGGCGAGCGCAAAGATCATCGCCGCGATCAACCCGTTGACCAGCCCCGCGACCGGAAACCAGGGAAGGGCTTTTTCCATATCGGTTTGCGAAACCGGCACGGGAATCGGTATGATGGTCAAAAACTGAAGGGCCGCGATCAGGGGGTTAACATTAAAGTATGGTGACTTGGTTTTCATGGTGATTCATTACCTGTTTCTTTTTAAACCTGATGAACTCTTAAAAAGTCGCGATCAGACGACTTTTTACAGAGTCGTCAAACACGGAGTCGTCAAACCTGGTAACAAAAATCCCGGTAATCCTGAAAACGGACAACCGGGACCCGAAACATTATGCTGAAAACGATTTTTTGTGAAAATCTGTCTGAGCAAAATACTATCCCCGCACGCAGTTCCACGACATGCAGATCATAAAAATCGTCTTCTGGCTTTTGGGTCATCCTACTTTCCCCGCCTTCCCGTCCCGATTTTGCGGGCAGTGGCCGTGTGGGGATTTCGTCGCCAATTACAGCGGCGGGTCCGCCAGGGATTTTCACCCTGTTCCGTTTTCAGAAGGTTTTATCCTTAACGCCCTTGGAAATCAAGTGTTTTTTGGGAAACGCAAGGGATCCCTGCGCTGCCGGGTTGACATGCGCCGCCCCCCTCGTTATTTATTTCACCATTCAGGATGCCACGAATACGCGGAAAAATTTTCTTATAGCCATAGGAGGAATTATGCCGGAATTACCAGATGTAGAGATGTTCAGGCGGTATTTCAATGACAAGGCATTGCTAAAGAAGATTGCAAATGTGGAAGTCGGCGATTCTGGCATGCTGGTCAATGTTTCTCCGAAAAAACTATCAGACAGCCTCGTGGGCAGGGCTTTTGTTTCGAGCGAAAGATATGGGAAATACCTCATGGCCCGACTGGACAATGATTCGTGGCTGGTTCTGCATTTTGGTATGACCGGGTATCTGCAATATTTTGAAACGCTGGATGAGGATACCAAATACGATAAATTGAGAATCGAATTCATCGAAGATGACTGCCTGGTATTTGATTGCAGAAGAAAACTGGGCCGCATCACGCTCGTTGACGATTATGAAGCTTTTATTAAGGAAAAAGCGTTGGGCCCCGACCCTTTGGCGCAGGAATTCACGATCTCCGATTTCATGGAGGCACTCGACAATAAAAAAGGCTCAATTAAAAGTGCCCTTATGGACCAGAAGGTCCTGGCGGGGATAGGGAATGTATATTCCGATGAGATCCTTTTTCAGGCACGGCTCGATCCCTCGAACAAAATAAACGATCTGGACCAGACGGATCTGGAAAATATTTATAACGCCATGATCGATGTGCTGGATGTAGCCATCTCGAAAAATGCTGATCCCAAAAGTTTTCCGGAGGGTTATCTTATTCCGCAGCGGAAAAAAGATGGCAAATGCCCAAGGTGTGGATCCGATCTGGTTAAACAACAGGTTGCCGGGCGTAGCTCTTACGTATGTCCGGGGTGCCAGAAGAAGAAGTAAAACAACCAGATTGCTGCCCGATCAGTGACGGAGAAGTTCTTTCAACCGCAATGCATTACCGGGGGCGGCGCGGGCGTCGGTATTGTCAAAATAAACGTGCACGCTTCGGGCTTCATCCAGCCATGCCCTTATTTTTTGCGCCCACCCCCCGAGCTCCTTTTCGCTGTAGCTGGAGTGATAGGTTTCAGTGTTCCCGTGCAGGCGCACATACACCATGTCCGTGCACACGCTGTCCCACCGGGGCCATTTTTCAGCATCGGAAATACAGTTTGCCAGTGAATGCTGCCCCAGCAAATCAGCCGTTTCTTCATCAAACCAGGAAGTGTCCCGAAATTCGAGAGCGTGCCGGCTTTCGGGCCAATGCCCCAGGTTTTCGGCAAAATCTCTGAGCCGGTCAAGATCTTTGCTGAAATTGGCCGGCAGTTGCCATACCACCGCCGGTATCTTGTGCTGTAGCGCAGACATGTTGTCTTTTTGCTTCTTGACGGACTCGGCAGAATCTTTTAATCGCTTGTTGTGGGTGATATACCGGCTTCCCTTGATGGCAAAAGAAAAATTGTCCGGTGATCGCTTTGCCCAGCCGGTTACGACTTTGTCCTGAAGCAATCGGTAAAATGTGGCATTGACCTCCACGGCATTAAAATTCCGGGCGTAATGTTCCAGCCACTCTTTCTGCTTCACCCCGGCATAAAACGCATCCTTCCAATCCTTGTAATTCCACCCGCTGGTCCCGATAAACAATCCCGGCGATTTCTTCCCCAAGACGCCTCCTTTGCCATCTTTTTTGCCCACGGAATGACCGAACAACAGAAAAAGCTATAGCCCACGGAACACACGGAAAAAGGGCGGAAAAAAATCAAGGGCTAAAAATCCTTAAGCCTTCGGCGAAGGGGATGCAAGGACTGCCCCTGGCCGAAGGCCAACTCTTTTTCGCCCTTGCCCTTTGCCCTTTGCCCTTTTGTTTTTTTTCCGCCCTTTTTCCGTGTGTTCCGTGGGCAAATGCCCTTTTGCTTTTTACTCTGCTGTGCACAGTTTCCACTCAGCCATTAACTATAACCCTGAACGGTTTCCATATCAACGAAGTCAAGATTCAACCGCCTCAGTGTCCCTGGCGTGGGGACCCCGTCTTCGTCCCACCCCCGTATCTTGTAGTATCCGGGAAGCATTTTGGCCAGCGGTACCGTTGATTTCGGATCTTTGGGGTTTAGCGGCTCATCGGTGAATCGCGCGGCAAGAGAATCTTGTGATTTGCCAACCCCTTCTCTCAGGTTGAAAAGCTTTTCAAGGGTATACCCTCTTTCCCCGGCTTGGAGAAACAGACCGAGATTCATTTTCATGCCGGTTGCAAGGCGGATGAGTTTCGAGTGGGGCAACATGGGAAGATCGATTTTAAGCAGCTTTGGCGGGATTTTCTGCAGCAGGAGAACGGCAGGCCATGTGAGGGTCAGCAGTTTGGTAACGGCCCGTGAGGCCGACGGGTGATCGGGGAGGGAAAACGCTGCGCCGGGGACGGATGTCCAGGCCGTGAACAGGCAGCTTCCCCCTGCACTGATGGCAGCCATCATATTCTGGTCCAGAACCGTCCATGACGGCTTGGACTGGTAATGTTTCGGGTCTAGTGTCATGGGGCCGTTGATTTCAAAGTAGATCATGTAACCGCCATCGAGATGACAGGCCCCGCGGTTGGCCGTGGCATATCCCAGCGCATGCCCGTCAGCCGCCCGGGGTGAATAGCCGGCGATCTCAAGCCCTTTCGAGTGTGCGGCAAAATCCTTTCCGCCATATTTTTCAGACAGGTAACGAACCCCTTCCGAAAGTTCTTCGCCGAGTCCTTTTTTGTACGCGATGTCATGAATCATGCTGGAAAGGTTCTCTTTTTTCCCGAAATAGAGGCCGTTGTCCCAGAGCCCTTTTTCATTCAGTTCCATGGCAAACCCCAGCGTATTCCCCGTGGAAATGGTGTCAATTCCCAGAAGGTCCATATCGTAGTTCCACTTGATGATCGCCTCGAGGTCGTCGATTTCGAGGTTGGAACCCATCAGGCACAGTGTTTCAAATTCGGGGCCTTTGATATCCTTCCCGTTGAATTCGACCACGCGCCCGCATCGGATGGGACATGTGGGACACCCGCTATTCGATTTCAGGAAATCAGCCGCTATTCGTTCCCCGCTCAGGTTGAGGGCGAGTTCATAGGTTCCTTTTGAAAAATTGCGCGTGGGAAGCGCGTTCTTCCGGTTGAGTATGTTGACGAACTGGGACGTCCCGAGACGGGGCATCAAATCCCCGGTGGCCGGGTGGTTTTTAAGCATTGTCACCCACTTTTTCACGCCTTCCCGAAAATTCTTCGAATCAAAGAGTTCGACCTTCTTTTTACCGTTTGCGACGATTCCCTTCAGTTTTTTTGCACCCATGACCGCCCCCATGCCGGTTCGTCCGTGGGCACGGTCGTGGGAGATGATAATCGCATATTTAACACGGTTCTCTCCTGCCGGGCCGATCACCAGCTTCCCCCCTTTTCCAAGGGCTTCCTGGGTTTCTTCCGTGTTTTTTCCCCACAGGTGATCGGCGGGGCGTATTGTTACTTCATCTTCATTGATGTCGAGGTAAACCGGGGATTTTGATTCTCCACGAATTACGATACCGTCAAACCCGGCGCGTTTCAGATGGATTCCAAATCGCCCGCCGCTGTTCGAGTGACCGATGCACCCGGTTAAAGGGCTTTTTGCGGAAATATCAAAGCGACTCGAACATGGTGCCCCGGTGCCGGTCAGGGGAGAGGTCATAATCACCAGGATATTTTCTTCCGAAAGCGGATCGATACCGGGTTTGAGCATGTCCCAGAGGATTTTCGTGCTGATCAGGCGGCCGCCCAGAAAGCGTCGCCGATCCGTATCGGAAAGAGGATACGACCCGATGGTACCCGTTGATAAATCGACATCGAGGATCTTCCCGGTATATCCCTTCAAATTTGTGGCCATTACACATCTCTTTTCTTGTTCTAAAACTGCCATGACAGATCGAAACTCAACAGATCCGGGTTAAGATACATTTTATTAGTCTGGATTCCAGATATTAACCTAATTTGCTTTTTGTATAAACAGGATTATTGAAATTATCCAAATAGTGAAGGAACTTTTA
>SLIE01000255.1 GCA_007135795.1 Desulfobacterales bacterium | reverse complement strand
TATTCGCTGTACGTAACAGGGATAACGGTTTTTTTTCTCTACTTACTTTTTCCGTCGGATACGATTAGAACCTATACCGAGCATATTGTTGCGGAACTGTCACCTGGAACCACATTGAATATTGAACATATCAATCCAACCGTTCCCCCGGGCTTTCGTTTTACAAACGCTTCCATCCGGTTTGAACAGGAAACCATTGTGCGGTTTGATCACGGGCGTTTCGTCCCCTCTTATCGATCCATGATTTCATCCAGGCCAACAGGTAATTTTTCTGCGTCAGTGGGAAACGGGATGATTGACGGAACCATAAGCGTCCATTCGGAAAAGGATGACCGTACCCTGAGCAGCCGAATCTATCTTGCGGCGGTTGATCTTGGAGAAATACCGATTCTCAATGGTCTTTACCCTGCTAATGTATCCGGAAATCTTGACGGTGAAATATTCTACGAAGCGTCGACGCACCAGGGGGTGCAACTGAACGGAAATGGATCAGCCGTATTTAACATAGCCGGATTAAGGGTAAGCCTGGATGAAGATATCCTGGGTATAAATCAATTTCTATTTTCCAGTGTAAAGGCTGAAGCGCAAATGGAAAACGGACATATATCCATCAAACGGCTTGATATGGAAGGCAGCCAGTTTTCAGCCAGTGGCAGCGGAACCCTTTTAGTGAGAGATCCCATTGAGTCAAGTAAAATCGATTTGGCCGGAACCATTCAGCTTCATCCGGAAATTATACGTCAATTTGGCGCATTGATTCCGAGGAACTATCTGGAAAAGGGTGAAGTGCCCGTTCGAATTACGGGCACACTGGCAGCCCCCCGGTATATGCTGCGGTAGGGTCTGAGCGAATCGGAGATTCCGGTTTCTGTCTTTCCCCTGGCCGACGCAAATGTTCAATCCCCAAAAAATATGTTCGTATTCTTGTGGTCAAATTTCGCCTTCCCCGGAGCGACGAAAACCGGGTCTTCACTGGACCCTATGTCATTACGCGCAGGGGAAAACATCTTTAAACGGATTATTGATCATGGTTAAGCAAATTCTGAAAGTTTCAAATATTGTGCTTATAACGGTTTCCGTGATGCTTGGTGTACAAATATTTTACGGTGTCGTAACTGCCCGGTTAGATGAAAAAATTATTTCAGCCGAGTTGAAAAAGGAAGCGGGCATGAAGCGCCCTTCCGGTGGGTTCGATAAGATTGAAACGACGGTTAAAAATAGTTATTCGTCATACGAATCAATTGTTCAGCGTGATCTTTTCAAGACTAAGGCACACACCCCAAGTGAAGTAATTACCGCGGCACCGGTTATAGAAGATCTTGAAAAAACGACACTTAAGCTCAAATTATGGGGAACAATTACCGGAAACGGTGAAGGTGCCTATGCCGTTATAGAAGACACATCAAACCGCCGTCAGTCACAGCAGTTGTATCGTGTGGGAGATAATATCGGGGATGCGAACATTAAGCATATTTTGCGTGAAAAGGTCATATTGACGGTTGCCGGAAGAGATGAAGTTCTCGAAATGGAGCATTTACTGGAGTCAACAGATCGTGCAGTGGCCTCCGGAAGAGGGACCGACAGTGCTTCCCTCGCAGAAACGCGGGAAGTTCCGGGACAGGAATTTTCCATTCAGCGCGATACGATAGAAAATGCTGTATCCGACATCGGCAACCTTATGCGCCAGGTTCGTATCCGGCCGTATTTTGAGGACGGAAACCCAGAAGGGGTTCTGTTGAGCGGAATACGGAGAGATTCGATTTTCGAAGAAATGGGGCTTAGAAGTGGTGACATTTTAAAAGGCGTCAACGGCAATCCAATCCGGTCCGTGGATGATGCAATGGAACTCTACCAGGAATTGAGATCGTCCCATAATGTTCAATTGCAAATAGAGCGTGATGGGTCCTCTCAGTCCATTTCCTACAGGATCAATTAGATCGTTAATATAATACCTGAATGCCATTCATTTTATGTAACCCGTATTGATAATTTTAACCCCGCAGGGGTGACGTTTTTATAGCCGGTGGTTTTAACCACCGGTACCATCGAACCAATTAGAATAATTAGTAAAAGAGCGATTTTTAAAAGTACCCTTTTACAGCTTGCTGGCCATATGAATTTTATAATATGGCCGGGATACTTGCTGGCCATATGAATTTTATAATATGGCCGGGATACTAAACAGCTTGAGAAAAAGGAATGTTGTGGTGCAAAAGAAATTTAAATCTATATATCAGATACTTCTTTGTTTTATAGTCGTTACCCTGCTTGCAGGAATGCCCGCCAATACCGCCGAAGCGCAAACAGAGGCGGACAACGTCACAGAAGAAACAGTCGCAGATAGAAAGAATGACGGTAAAGTGTCTATTGATTTCAATGACGCGGATATCGCTACATTTATTAAATATGTCAGCGAGGTGACCGGCCGGAATTTCATCGTCGATCAACGGGTAAGGGGAAAAATTACAATTGTTTCGCCAACCAAGATATCTATCGACGAGGTATACAGGGTTTTTGAATCCGTTCTGGATGTTCATGGTTTTTCCACGGTGGAATCAGATGGTGCAACAAAGATCATCCCTTCGCCCCATGCCAGGACCATGAATATCGAGACCCTGCTGAAAGGCGAGGCTGAAAACTCCGGTGACAGAATCGTCACCCAACTTGTTCCATTGAAATACGCCGACCCTGAAGAGATCAGGCAGCTTTTTGCGCCCCTGGTATCCAGAAACAGTGTGATTTTGTCCTATAAACCAACCAACACGCTTATCATAACCGATGTGCATTCCAACATAAACCGTCTGCTCAGAATTTTGGACTCCATCGACGTGGCGGGTATCGGCCGTGAAATTACGACCATTCCACTTCGGTACGCCGATAG